>JBAWWJ010000093.1:0-28849 GCA_037146815.1 Planctomycetota bacterium | reverse complement strand
CTCGGTCGCCTACCAGAACCGAAATCCACCCATAGATTCTGCTAACGAGGCAAAATCTTTTCACCCGTGGCTGCCGCTTGCAAGCGGTAGTAGACGCCAATCGACATCGATAGCGCAAACATCACAATCAGGCCGATACGAAATGGAGCTTCAGGTGGCATTTTATCATCTAGGCTCGCAGGTGTTTTGAGAACCAGTCTTTTGTGCGTCGCCACATCTCGTCTGATAGAATGTGCCCGCTCTTTTCTTCAACGTACGCAACGAAATTGTCGCTAGCGTGCATGCTGTCGTAAGCTCGCCGGATGATCGAGATGCCAGCGCGGACTTCATCAATCGGACTGCCACCGTCGGTTTCGCCGAAATTTAGCAGCAAAGGACGTGGAGCGATCAAGGCTGCGATGTCGGGGGTGTCGCCGTAATTGAAAATCCCAGGCACAAAATTGGGGAAACAATGGAGCATGTGCTCGCGATGAATGGCCTTGTACGTCGGGAGGCAGCAATTTCCGACCAGACATTTCAGTCGAGGTTCCCAAGGGCCCACCATCCACGTGTGTGTGGACCCCATCGAGTGTCCGTAGCAACCGATCTTATCAGCTGTGACTTCTGGTCGACTGACAAGGAAATCGACAGCCCGCTTCATGTCCAGAATATTCTTCCAGGCCATGCTCTTCCCAGCGACCACATACCGCAGAAACTCAAACCGTTCGAAGTTGCCATCCTTCAGCTTTCCTGTCGGGTCCCGTCGTTCCTCAAAACAGAGAGCGTCGGGGCAGAGCACCACATAGCCTTCACGAGCCAGGGCCGCACCGGTGTGATGCATCGGATCTGCCATCAGTCCCGCCGGTTCCGATTTTCCCTTGGCCCAGTTCCCGGCATGCTGATGCCAGACGCAGACCGCTGGAGCCGGTTTGCTGGCACTGATTCCGTCTGGGATCAGCAGCAGCGCCGGAATGGGATCGTTCGGTTCAGCATCGTAGAAGACCGACTCAATCGTATATCCCGGCTTGGTGATCTTCTCACGGATCCTGACATTCAACGGACTGGGGGCAGGCCAGTCACCACCCAGGCATCGAAGCAATTGATCACGAAAGTCTGCCGCGGCCATTGTTAAATCTCCTGTCATATGGTTTGCGAACTGGCAATACCGTAATCGTGGTGGGTGGACAAAACAATGGGCGATGGAGCGACGAATCGAGTGAGGCCGCACGCAAACATAATGATTTCGTCGGCCCTTTCGAATCTTTTTGGAAAAGCAGAACATTTTCTCCTGAATCGCGTTGATTGACCGGTTCGGTATACGTTCAGGATGAAATGGATTGGATATTGCTTCTCAAGTCAAAAGGGAAAATCGTGAAATTGAATCGGATAGGGATGATCGCATGTGCGGCTGTGGCAATGATGGCGTTTTCTACGGTTTGGGGTGCGACGCAAACTCCGCCTCCACCTCAACTGGTCGCCAATATTCTTGACCCTCTGGGCAAGGCCGCCGGTAAAGCAGGTTATGGCCAGCAGACGGATGCTTCAGGAAAGATCAAAGCGAGTTTTCTATCCGTTCAGGCCGGTCCGTTGAACAAGGCGCTGGTTGGGAAAAAGGTCAATGTGAGCATCGATAACGGCCCCGCGATTCCGGTAGATGTGGTCCTGGACAAGAGCGGTAACAATGGTGCCGCCAATCTCAACCTGAATTCCGCCAATGGCGACAAGGTTCCATTGGTCAAGGATGGTTCCATGGTCAAAGTGAGCACTCCTGGAAATCCGCCAATCGCTCAAGGAAAGTTCGCCCCTGCAAAGTAGTGGCGACAACGACGGCGACGGCGAGTGAAGTGGATGGCGAATCTCTGTGTCCGCACAGTTGATTGAAAGGCACCAACCGCAGGAGGCGACAATTCCCTGTCACGGAATTTGACATCAGCCTGCCCATCGATTCGTCGATGAGCAGGCTGATGGTGTTTCGGCAAAGGGGCCATTCTCGCTCCAGGCCGCATTAGGCAGCACCGGGGGGAATACGCTCCCGCATCACGTGCTGGCATTGGGGGTAAACGGAATATTCAATCCCCCGGCCATATACCCAATGAGCAAGTCGCCGTCCCAGGCGCCGAACCAGTAATTCACGGTCCACGGCTGGTCGACGATGACTTTTCCACCGAGTAATTCTGTGGACAGCGATGGCGGGGTGACATCAAATTTCTGCTCACCGTTCGTTCCGTGCGACCAGTTGGCCTGGAAGCCGAGTTTGTTGGTGACTCGATTCCCCCACTGGTCGATCTGGTAGAGTCGCGACTGATATCCCTGGCGCTCCACGGGGTCTGTCGCTTTGTGAATTTGTTCCGTCAGCCAGCGACGTCGGTCTCGAAAATAGCCATATTCGTCGTAGACTCCGATCGCCTGATGTGCCACCGGCGATGGAGTCGGAGCGGCCGTCGAAAACCGACGTGCATAGACCGCCGGGTTCGGAATCTGAACCGCTTTAACACCTGGGTGTCCAGGAATAAGATTATCGACCGCTTCGATCGAGACGGGGACCAATTGGCCGTTGAACGGTACATGGTGCGTCAGCTTCAGGTGAAACGGTTCCACCACGAATGCCATCGTATCGTCAGAGCCAACCGTGTTGTTGGTACTGATGAATGACGGGTTCTGCAAGAGGTTGACACGGGCTCCTGCCAGAGCCTTGGTTCGCGCGGCGTCGAAAGCGCCGTCAAATGTGACGGACGTCACCGTGACACCGACTTTAATATGTGGCAACGGATTTTTTCGCAGGGGAGCAGCCACCGGATCGTCTTGGAGCCGGATGATCTGGTCCAGGACCGGTTCATTCGACAGCGCCATCGTGTACCCGCTCGTCCCGTACGGATCGTCGCTGGGGTCAGGATCGGTTGCGAGCCGACACATGAAATACCCGCCAAAATTCAAAGTCAGATACCGTGCGGTCTGATTCACCGGAAATTTTCCAACTGCGGCAGCAGGCTGTGTAGATGCGTCACTCATCAGAAACCCTTCATCAATAGCCGACTGATTGCAGTGCGGAGAAAACATTTTGCTGATAGATACGTCGAAGATTGATGGCAATCCGATGCGAGTTCGCCTGGATGTACTGCATTCGCTGCAAGGTCCAGTCGGCCAGCGCGGGGTCCACGACCGGTGGTTTTGGCCGTGAATTGATGAGTCCCTGCAGTTTCTGGCTGAATCCCTCCACGCGAGTGATCACATGATCGATGTCGGCAAACATCGGCTTCAGCGTTTGCCCCACCATCCCATGCTGCCCATCGGCATAAGGATGTCGCAATTCGAAATTCAGTGCGTCGCTGACGATGAACCCAGGACCAACTCGCTCGGGTTTTCCACCGCGACCATCGGTGGCTCGTAACTGAACCAGGACTTCGGCCAGCGATCGAATCACCATCGTCATGAACGGAGCAAAGGCTTCCATCCCGAGTGCGGGGGCCAGATATGGATACGATGCCGGTGCTTGATTGGTGGTCGCGTAAAGACCCGTCAACATGATCAGCAGTGTTTCGTAGGCCTCGTTGAACAGTTCAAACACTCGACCAGTGTATTCGTCGTCGATGTCACTACGGACAGGGTCTTGTTTGAGATCCCATGCGGCTGGAACAGGTGCCGATTTTTCCCATTCGCGGACAATGTCGTAGAAGCGGTGATAGTGACTTTCGTACGTGGGTGAGGCATTGATCCCTTCCCCCTGTTCGGTGATCAGGCTCATCGCCTGGTTGGCAGAGGCGTGATCGGTGACGGGGAAGACATAGATGTCGTATTGCTGTTCGATGATGACCTGGGTGGATGCCCCATTGACGAAGGCGCTGACAGGCAGTTTGGCAAACAGTCCCTTCAAGTCACGATACAGTTCTTCGATTGTTCCTGGCTCGACAGGAGGTGGTGCCGCGGCCATGGCCTTTTGAGCCCCCTTGCGCCGGAAACACCATTCTGCAAAATGGCTGCCATCTTCGGAAACCAGTGTCGAACATTCCGGGGCTTCCATGCAGGTCCAGCGTCGGGCAGCCTCCAGATCAAACTTCGAAAAGACAAAGTCGTGCGGGATGGGGACCAGTTCATCACAATTGATCGCAAGAGTCTTTCCCGGTGCGGCCGAGGCGGGGCAGGCAGCGGCCTGACCCGGGCGCAGCGGATTCGCCCCGAGGTGGAATGCGTGCAACGGTTTTTCAATCAGATTCGAACGAGCGAAGTACGGGGCTCCGCCGATCGATCGCAACAGGTTATTGACTAGCGCCAGATGCTCCATTTCCTGTCGAGCCACCGAATAGACCATGTTGGCCCAGCGGCGTGTCAGTTCCAGTTGAGCGGCGTTTGGTGATACGTGCTGCCCATTGACATACCTCTTCTGGATGCTGAAGGCACCGTAGAGATACATGCACATGAACTGCTGCTCGATCTCCGCCGCCTTCCGCAGTTTTTGTACGACTTCCTGGCCGAGTGCTAAGCTGCCGCGATCCTGCTCGGAGGGGTTTGACATGGCACGAATTCTTTTTTGATTGAGATCAACAGAAATGGATGGTCCGACGGTATCGGTCGAATACGCCGGATTCTGTTGTGAAATGGTACCAAATGTCAAATGGTGTGGTGCGAAATATCTCAGCAGGTGATGCCTGTTCGCCCGCCTGTGACGCCAGTGCTTCGCAGTGAAGTGTTTCGCGCAGGTGCTCGACCGACGTCGATCGCACGGGACTGCTATTTTGGATGTGAAGACGTGGAGCAGGAGGTTAACGCAGGGACGCGAAGGCGCAGAGACGCAAGGAAATTGCAGCTTTCATTTTTGCCTTTGCGCCCCTGCACCTTTGCGCTTCTGCGTTAACTTCTTCCACCTGTTCCTTTACAGCGAATTCGTCGAGGCCGGAATGAAATGATTCCCATGGGGTGACGAAATGTTGTCGACCCCCATGGGAATCGTTTTCAAAACGGTAAAGCGTCTCGATCAGTTGGCTTCAACAGCCGTATGAGCCTGGACCGCTTCGTTGATTAACCGCAGGGTTTCGTCGAGTTCCGGGCGGAACAGATCGCCGATCAGAAGGTCGGTGATGTCCCCCTTGCGATGCGGATGTTGAGCGACGAAGCGACCGAAACTGAGGCCGGAGTAGTACGCACAGACCAGTTGTCGCATTCGCTCCATGCCGCGGAAATAGTCTGCTTCCCAGCAGCCGAGTTGTGATCGTGATGTATCACTCTTGGCCAAGCCTTCACAGACGGCATCTGCGGCCAGTTCACCTGATTTGAGGGCCAGCAAAACTCCCGAGGAATAGAGCGGATCGAGGAATCCGAGGGCATCGCCAACCAGCACCCAGCCGTTCCCCGCGACTTGCTTGGCGCGGTAAGAATACTCTTTGGCTGCACGATAGATGTCAGCTCGCTTGCCAACGCTGATTCGCTGTTTTACCGCCGGACACTTCTCGACTTCCTCGTGATAGATGGTTTCGAAATCCTTGCTGTCACGGTTCTTGAACAGGTAGTCGTACGAAGCGACGATCCCCACGCTGACAATGTTGTCGTGCAGGGGGATGTACCAGAACCAGCCCGCTTTTCCCTGGACCTGCAGCACCACGGTCGCACCTTCATCGCGGCCGACGTCCCGTTGTGCCCCTTCCCAATACGTCCAGCAGGCGGCCTTCTTCAGGATCGGGTCCCATTCACGCAGCCCGAGTTTCCCCTGGATCAAGGTACTCTGTCCGCTGGCGTCCACGACCACGTCCGCCCGTTCGACTCGTTCTTGTCCTGCTTCGTCCTGTAACCGGACGCCAACCGCACGATCTCCTTCAAACAGGACCTCAAGAACTCGCACACCTTCGTGCACGCTGACTCCGTGTTCAGCGGCATTCTCCAGCATCATCTGGTCGAACTCGCTGCGTCGGACCTGCCACGTTTGCGACGATTCGTGAGGCTTGTGATCCACGAAGTAGAACGGTTCGGACAATCGGCCGCTGGAACCGACGAATTGAACGCTGTACTTCTTGATGTTGTGACTCGACTTCATCTTCGGCAGCATGTTCAGCCGTTTCATGACCCAGTAAGTCTGGGGAATCAGCGATTCGCCGATATGAAATCGAGGAAACTTTTCACGCTCAAACAACGACACGCGGTAACCCTTTTGAGCAATCAGGGTTGCGGTTGTTGTTCCTGAGGGGCCACCACCAATTACGATAACGTGTGGCTGAGTTGCTTGTGACATCAGTGGGATTCCTGCTGTTTGAAGTTGGTCGTTGATTTGCGCCATGTGCTCCCTTCCTCTTCATGAGGCGATCGCACGGCGTGCAGTAACTCGACAAGGTGTTTCAGATCGGGATGGGAAAGATGCCCCAGTTGGCGCTGATGGCAATCCTGAACAGCATCCGCCAATTCTGACAGTTGCTTCAGACCGGCGTCGGTAATCCCCACTTCGACCACACGGCGGTTTTCGGGACGCCGCTCGCGATGCACCAGACCTCGCTCTTCCAGTCGGTCGAGCATCCGGGTCATATCGGGGGCTCGCGAAATCAGCCGAGCTCCCAAAGCGAGTGTCGGAACAGTGTGCGGGTGTGAAGCCTCCAGCAAACGCAAAGCGTTATACTGTTGGGCCGACAGGTCGAACCGAGAAAACAGCTCGTCCTCCATCGCCTTCAATCGATCGTACGTTCTCCACAGGTTCAGATACGCTTCCTGATAGAGCGAATCAAACCGCGGAGCGCGAACGTCACGTGGCATCGAGTCTGTCATGGCTGAATCGTAGTCACCCCGGAATAAAACGTCAAGACAATTGTCGTTCAAACGACTGTTTGCCTGTGGGGACACGCTTGATCCTGATCGATTGAACGCTGACACTCCTGTCATTATGAAACTTTCTCTGGTGATTCCGGTCTACAACGAAGTGGAAAGTCTGCGTGAACTGCACTCGCAGATTTCGCATGCGGCGGCGAAAGAATCGCTGCAAATTGAGGTCATCTTTGTAGATGACGGCTCTCGCGACGGCTCGTGGGAGACGATTCTTCAGTTGTCGCAAGAGGATTCTCGCGTGCAGGGGATCCGTTTTCGCCGAAATTTCGGCAAGGCGGCCGCGCTGACCGCTGGCTTGAAGCGGGCGACCGGCGAACTGGTGATGACCATGGATGCCGATCTGCAGGATGATCCGGCCGAGATCCCGCACTTCATCAGCAAACTCAACGAAGGCTTCGATGTCGTCAACGGGTGGAAGCAGCGACGCCTCGACCCCTGGCATAAGGTCTACCCCAGCCGGGTTTTCAACTGGCTGGTCAGCCGTATGACGGGCTTGAAACTGCACGATCACAATTGCGGGGTCAAGCTGTTTCGGTGTCAGGTGGCTCGTGAGATCCGTTTGTACGGGGAATTGCATCGGTTTGTTCCGGTGCTGGCACATGCACGAGGCTTTCGAGTGACCGAGATCGGCGTTCATCATCGGGCTCGCCAGCATGGCTATTCGAAATACGGCATCCGGCGATTTACTCGCGGATTTCTGGACTTGCTGACGGTGTCATTCCTGATCGTTTACGGGCAACGTCCGCACCACATGCTGGGGTGGATTGGCCTGGTCTGTTTTGGGGTTGGTTTTACGGGCCTCGGATATCTGGCGCTGATGTGGCTGTTGATGAATGTCTTTTCGGTCTGGCCATCAACGCCCATCGGAAATCGCCCCCTGCTGGCGTATTCGATTGCGTCGACATTGCTGGGAGCTCAGGCCATGACCATCGGATTGCTTGCTGAATTGATCGTCTACAATACTGCTCGAGATTCCGACAGCTTCAGCGTGGCTGAAGAGACCCCCGTCGCGAAGTAGACAAGACGCGGGTCTTTTGACGCGAGAACGTTCCGCCATTGGTCTGTATTCCCGGATTCGAATCACATTTTTCTCTCGGCTAACACAGGATTACGAATTGTCCAACGAAGAAACGACAGTCCAGGTCGATCTGGGCCCGCGAAGTTACGAGATTCCGATTGTCAGCAACCGGTTGGCCGAGAGTGCCACGTACCTGCGTCGCTGGTGGATTGAACGCGACGGAATGTCGTCGATGACGTGCCGTCAGCGTCCCCCTGCAGGGAGCGTCTGGCTGAATGAACACAGGCCAATTCCCCAGCCGACAGCGTTGTTGATCACCGATTCCAATGTTGCCGGCACTCACGCGGCGACGGTGCGACAGAGCCTGCTGGCCGACGGATGGCGGTGTGAGACCGAAGTGTTGCCCGCTGGTGAAGCTTCAAAGTCACTGGATGTCGTCACAGGAGTTTACGACCGGCTGATTCGAATGCAGGCGGATCGGCGAACCCTGATTGTCGCGGTGGGTGGTGGTGTCGTCGGTGATGCGGCTGGTTTTATCGCAGCGACCTATACGCGCGGACTGCCATTCGCACAGATTCCTACGACGTTGCTGTCGGCGGTCGACAGTTCTGTCGGTGGCAAAACAGGGGTCAATCACCCTCAGGCGAAGAACATGATCGGAGCGTTCTATCAGCCGATCGGCGTTTTGATTGATACGGCGGCACTGGCAACATTACCGGATCGAGACTATCGCGCGGGGTTAGCGGAAGTGGTCAAGTACGGGGTGATTCTGGATGAGGAGTTCTTCGAGTATCTGGAACAGCACATTGACGCGATCAATGCTCGTCAGCCAGATGCTGTCCGACATATGGTGGCTCAGAGTTGTCGACTGAAGGCAGACGTTGTTGAGCGGGACGAGTTCGAATCCACAGGCGTTCGCGCCGTCCTGAACTACGGTCACACCTTCGGCCACGCTTTCGAAGCACTCTGCGGTTACGGCGAGTTGCTGCATGGCGAGGCCGTGGCGATCGGTATGGTTCATGCCAGCCGCTTGGCCGAGCGTCGCGGGTTAATCCCGGCGAGCACCACTGAACGTCAGATCGCACTCTTGAAAGCATTGCATCTGCCAGTGGGTCTGCCAGCAGGAATTCAGTTAGGTCAGGATGCCATTCTGGGACGAATGCGACTCGACAAAAAAACGGTCTCTGGGTCACTTCGATTTGTTCTGCCAACCAAAATCGGCGAAGTGAAAACGTTTGGAGAGATTCCGGAAGAAGATGTTCGAGCCGTTTTAGCTGTCAGCAGTCAGATTTCAGCGAAGAGTGAGCATTGATCGCGGTCAGGCACGAATGTTGTCAGGGAACGCTCGCATGAAGCAGATCTTTTTGAGCTTTGCCATTTTCATGGTTCCCATCGAATTGCTGGCGGTTCCGCCGGATGCATTCGAGGTGCGCGTGGTCGATGACGAAACGGGGCGTGGTGTTCCGCTGGTGGAACTCCGCACAGTTCACGAAACTCGTTTCATAACGGATTCTGCGGGATACGTAGCGATTCGTGATCCCGAACTGTTAGGTCAGTCGGTCTATCTGACGGTTCGCAGTCACGGGTATGAATACCCCAAGGACGGTTTTGGATTTCGCGGCAAGGCCCTGAAGATTACTGGTGGTGCTCGCGAAACGCTGAAGATCAAGCGGCTGAATGTTGCCGAGCGATTGTATCGCGTGACCGGCGCGGGGATCTATGCTGACAGTGTTTTACTTGGCCATCCAGCGCCGATCCGTCAGCCGCTGTCGAATGCACAGGTGGTCGGGTCAGATAGCGTGGTGATGGCGGCATACCGAGGCAAGCTTTACTGGTTCTGGGGAGATACCAACCGGTTTCGCTATCCACTCGGGAACTACAACGTCACCGGAGCAATATCCGTGCTTCCGACAAACGGTGGCCTCGATCCTGCAACCGGCATCAACTTCGACTATTTCACGGGGGAAGATGGATTTGCTCGTCCCGTCGCAAAAATGCCAGGGGAAGGACCAACCTGGATCTTCGGGATTGTGGGCCTTAAGGACGCCAGTGGTCGGGAGCGATTGTTCACAGGCTATGAAAAAGTGAAAGGAATGCTGGAGGTTTACGAACGGGGAATCTGTGAATTCGACGATGAACGGCAGGAGTTTGTCAAAGTCGCATCGTATGCCAAAGATGTTCCGCTGCACCTGCATGGACATCCCTTTCATCACGTTATTGATGGTCAAAAATACGTCTACTTTGGCGACCCCTATCCCGTCATGCGAGTCCCCGCCAGCGTTGATGCACTGCTCGATCTGAGTCGTTACGAAGCCTTTACGTGTCTTGTTCCGAAGGGACGCGTACAGGGTGCAAAGGTCGAACGCGATGTTGCGGGCAAAGTCGTCTGGGGTTGGAAACGTAATACTGCCGCGATCACTTTCGCACTACAGGAGTCCCTGAGAAAGCAAGGCGAGCTACGGAGTGATGAAGTCTGGCTTCAATTGACGGACGCTGATCACGGCAAAGTGATTGAAGCTCATCGAGGTTCCGTCACATGGAGCACATTGCGGAAGAAGTGGATTCTGATCACGACGCAGATTCGCGGGACATCCATTCTGGGCGAAGTCTGGTATGCGGAAGCCGATCGCCCCGAGGGGCCGTGGATCAAGGCCCGCAAGATTGTGACGCACGATAAATACAGCTTCTACAACCCGAAGCAGCACCCGCAATTCACCTCAAGCGACGGCCGCTATCTGTTTTTTGAAGGAACGTATACCCAGTCATTTTCTGGAAACACTGATCCCACGCCTCGCTATGAATACAACCAGATGATGTATCGACTGGATCTGAATGACCCTCGGCTGGCCGGACTGTCAGCGACTCCTTAGCGGTCAGGCGAATAGTTCCTGAATTGCCTGTCCTGATTCCAGAATCGGGACGGGGCGATTTTGACGGTCGCGGATGGTGCTCGCGTGATCAATCCCCAACACCCGATAAATACTCGCCAGCAGATCACCGGGGCCGAGTGGACGACTGATCGGTGCAGCGCCGAGCGAGTCTGTCGCACCGATTACCTGCCCCCCACGGATTCCACCCCCTGCCAGTACGGCACTCATGGCACCGGGCCAGTGGCCTCGCCCTGCACCACTGTCAATCCGTGGGCTCCGTCCGAATTCACCGAACGCAGCAACGAGGACGTTGTCCAGTTGTCCTCGCTGTCGCAGGTCACGAACCAGAGTCGAAACCGCCTGGTCAAAGGGTGGCAGCCGCTTGCGCAGGTTCTTTTCGATCGTCGTATGATCGTCCCACCAATCGATGTCTTTCTCATACAGATTGATCGTGACGAACGACACGCCTGCTTCGACGAGTCGCCGTGCGAGCAGGGCAGATTGTCCATACGCATGCTTTCCGTAGGCAGCTCGCAGCTCGGCAGGCTCTTCTGAAAGATCGAACGCTTTGCGGGCAGATGATCCTGTTGTCAGTTCAATCGCCTGACGTTGAACGTCGTCCAGCGCAGCATACTCCAGACTTGCATCGACTCTTCGAGCCAGGCGATCAAGATGCTGATGCAGGGTCCGACGATCCTCCAACCGCGGCATTGTGACGTCTGCGGGCAGAGAGAAACCGGGTGGACGGTAATTGCCAAGGCTGGGATCACCCCCGGCATCCAGAGCATTATGGCGAGAGTTCAGGAACGCAGCGTGTTCATAGAATCCCATGTGACTTCGATAGTCTTCAGGAATACAGACATATCCCGGCATTCCTGCTGCGTTGCTTCCTTTGAGTGCAGAAACAATCGATCCCTGGGACGGATGCTGCTGTCCCTGCTGGCGGGCATTCAGCAGTGGATACCCGGTCTGCAACCAGTGAGTCGCATCGTCGTGGACGGACAGGTGATGACGAATCGAACGAATGATGGCGAGGTCTTGTGCGATCGCCGCGTGACCAGGCATCAGTTCGCAGACCGAAAACCCTGGCAGTTTCGTGTCGATCGGTGCAAAGGGACCTCGGACTTCGGCAGACATCGTCGGTTTCATGTCGACCGTGTCGATGTGCGAAGCACCCCCGGCCTGAAAGAAAAAGATCACGCTCGTTGATCGTCGGCTGTCACTGGCCTGAAGTTTCCGATGTCGCAACAGATCGGCAAGCGTCAATCCACCTGCAGCCAACGACCCGATGGATAAGAAACCTCGCCGACCGATTGATCTGCGAGTCCCAAACGACTGTCCCAGAAGATTGAGCATGACCGGCCCTTCAAATCAACAGACATTGATGGGGCGATCGTAGCGAGAATGAATGGCCGTGAAAAGAGGAGCGTTTGAATCGATCATTTCGTAGCAGGAATGTCATCACAGACGGTTGCGAAGTCGGCGAAGTTCGCGGCGGTCTTCGTCGTTCATATTGAATAACTCGACCGTACCGCGTCCAATTGCAGTCGTGCCGATGATCCTGTCTTCGAGGTTCACAAAGTGATCATCCCATCTCTGCAATCTGGGATGAAACAACGGTACCAGTTCACGGTCGACAATTGTGGAAAGATTCGGCCCTTTGTGAAAGTTGCACCAGTGGCAAGCGAGACACAAATTCGATTCATCGTCCGAGCCACCGTGCTGTCTTGCGATAATGTGCTCGACATGAAAAGTGACGAACGGTAACTCGTCTTGATGACAGCCACAGTACTCACAGCGATTTTCTGCTCGCTCGCGAACAAGGCGACGTAAAGTTGCATCAACCGACATTCGATCAACTCAAGGTCTCGGCAGCGATGACTGCTCGAGCTTTGGCCTGCAACACGGAGATAAAGTTAATTGTCCTCACTCGTGCTTCAAGCTCAGCTCGCTCGTCTGGTGTGAGCTTGCCGGCTGAGGACTTTTCCGCAAGCTCGTCCATACGGTGCTGAACTTTCGGAGAGGCGCGTAGTTCCGCAATACGCCTTGCAACATCCGGCGTCAGACAACGGCTGACGGGGTCAAAAAGTTCGTCAACAACTGCAGATGGCGACATTGTACTCATGTCCGAAGTTTACCATGATCCGAAGTCCGAGGGAAATATTTTTCGCGAACTTCCTGGCCATTTGGCTCGTACACCGATTCGTGAAATTCGGGAGGTCCAAACCATGGATCGCAGTAGTCTCGGAGTCGAAATCTCGGTACAGATGTCTTTCATCTGTTTTGTACCGTGGTCTGGATTGATTCGCCTATGACTCGCCCGTTGCTGTTGCTGGATGTTGTCGGGTTGACGCACGAGATGCTGGGGCCGAACACGCCGCATCTCAGTCGTTTGGCTGCGGACGGTTTTGCGCGTCCGATGGGAACGGTACTGCCTGCTGTCACCTGCTCGGCTCAATCGACGATCCTGACGGGTGAACTCCCCTCAGGGCACGGAATTGTTGCGAACGGCTGGTATTTCCGGGATCTCGCCGAAGTCTGGCTCTGGAGGCAATCGAATCACCTCGTTCATGGCGAACGACTTTACGACACGGCCCGGTGGCATGACCCGTCCTACACCGTTGCCAAAATGTTCTGGTGGTACAACATGTACGCCAATGTCGAATGGTCGATGACTCCGCGTCCCAGCTATCCGGCCGATGGACGCAAAGTCTTCGATTCGTACAGCCAGCCAGCCGGATTGCGCGATGAACTGCAGAGAAAGTTGGGGGTCTTTCCGCTGCACCGCTTCTGGGGACCGGGGGCAGATATTCGAAGTTCGCGCTGGATTGCGGATGCTTCGGTTCAGGTGATGAAAAAGTACAAGCCAAGCCTGACGCTCGTCTACCTCCCGCACCTCGATTACAACATGCAGCGTCTGGGGCCCGACGACCCACGGATTGCTGAAGACATCCGGTTGGTCGATGCCGAAGCAGGCAAATGCATTGACGCGGCCCGCGAAATCGGTGCCGAGATCATTGCCCTTTCGGAATACGCGATCACGGCCGTTTCGCGACCGATTGCGATCAATCGGATCTTGCGTCGGCATGGTTATGTGACCGCTCGGCGCGAGCCACTGGGATGGGAAACTCTCGATTGCGGAGCGTCGCGCGCGTTTGCCGTTGCGGACCATCAGGTCGCGCACGTGTACGTCCGAAATCCTGAGGATGTTCGCGCCGTGAAGTTGCTGCTCGGTCAGTCTGATGGCATCGATCTGGTACTGGATCGTGGTGAGCAGCAGCAATTTGGATTGAACCACGAACGATCCGGGGATCTGGTCGCGGTGGCCGCTGAAGATTCCTGGTTCACATATTACTTCTGGGAAGATGATCGATTGGCACCGGACTATGCGAGGACAATCGATATCCATCGCAAACCGGGTTATGACCCGATGGAACTGTTTCTCGACCCCAAGCTGTCGTTCCCGCAACTGCGAATCGCCGCCCGCCTGGCTCAGAAATTTCTTGGCTTTCGCTACTACATGGATGTCATTGGACTCGACGCGAAGATCGTCAAAGGGAGTCACGGCAGGTTGCCAACCCCGGAACGCGAAGCACGTGAGGCACCTGTTTTCATCTGTTCCGACCGTGCAGTCGAACAGGACGAAATCCCAATGACTGCGGTCAAGGATCTGGCTCTGCGACTGCAATTCTCGTGAAAATGCACTTGGAAACCGGCAGAAGCTGCCGGTGGATGCGACGTTCGATGCAGCTAGGAAACGGAACGCGCCCTTCTTGCTTTGGACCTTGAGCAAATCACGATGAACACGATCGTCCCGATGTGAAATCCCACTGACAATTCCGACAGTCGCCAGTTCACAAAAGCGCATTCGCTGGACGTGTCGAATTTGTAGCCAGCAGTGATTGCCTTAACAGTGGGTACAAGTCACCTCATGATGGGGTGCTGACTTCGAAGCCCCGCCGCACGTAACAAGACGTTCGACGAGGAACGGAGTCTATCCATGAGATTCTCCATCAAGAGTTCAATCCTGTTTGGCTGCGCACTGGCTGCAGCTCTTTCATCGGTCGCACAAGCTGGCGACCTGCTTGATCCCACGGAATGGAGTATCAAGGATTCTGTGGTCTCCGATGGTCGGATCCTCGGGCTGTTTCGCGAATCTGATCATCAGTTCACCGACTTCATCAGCCCGATGACGAACCCGGTCTATTTCGAAGATCCGCGAACGTTGACCGAAGCCCGCGCGATCTTCATCAATCACTCCCTTCCCAATAGCCTGGGAGGCGGATCGGTGCAGGTTTACGCGACACAATTGCGAGCCGCATTGACCGAGAACTTGTCGATCATTGCCACCAAAGATGGTTTTATCGTTTCGGAATCACCGCTTCTTAACGATGGCTTTGCTGACGTCTCGGCCGGTTTGAAATTGAACATCTTCAAAGACGTTGAATCGCAGACGCTGCTCAGCGTAGGAACGGTCTTCGAAATCCCTGCCGGCAGCCATACCGCACTGCAGGGAAACAGCACCGGTGAATTCCACCTGTTTGCGACGGGGGGAACCGAGTTCCTGCCAAGCTGGCACTTCGTTTCGGGTTCCGGATTCCGCCTGCCAACCAACACGACAAACCAGAATCAAATGTGGTACTGGTCGAACCACGTCGACAAGAAACTGGGAGGCAGTGGCTTCTACCTGTTCACCGAATGCAACTGGTACTACTACATGTCTTCGGGGAACGGCCTGCAGGCCCCGATCGGTGGCGGAGACCTGTTCAATCTCGGTTCCGTGGCGATGGCCGGTCAAAGCGCTGTCACCGGTGCCTATGGTGTGAAGTACAAACCGAGCAAGCATGTGGAAATCGGTCTGGCCTACGAGATCCCGTACAGCAGCCGTCGGGATCTGCTCCAGAACCGCCTGACCGCTGACCTGATCCTGCGATTCTAAACGCTGTCGAGGCGCGCGACTTGGCAGTCTTTTTCCCCCTGTTTCGGGATGACCTGAAACAGGGGGATTTTGTTGAGCGATGTCTGAACTGCTGCGGTCATCTCAGTTTGTGCTCTATCAGCCGGAGCAAGGGCGAAACGTGACGACCGCTGGCGCTGCGGGTGACATTCAGGAAATCTGGCCCACTGCGGAAAGCCTTGTTTTGCTGTAACGTATTGCCGTGTCGTGTGTTGAGTCTGTGGGATGTCGCGTTGACCGATCTTGCCGGTCCCGATACACTCCCGGCCCGCGCCAGGAAGGCGCATTTCGCGTTGCAAGGAAGCGCGCATGAGTGCGGTGCCAGAACAATCCATACTTCCCGCCTCACGCCTCGCTCAACTGCGAGAAGCGCGCGAGATCATTGTCCATGAAGGCCATGAGCTATTGGCCCTCGCCCGACGACTCGACACACGCTTTTGTGATGCTGTCGATCTGCTGGGAGCTTGCCGCGGCAGTGTCATGGTGACCGGTGTCGGCAAAGCTGGACTGATCGGCCGAAAGATTGCTGCCACGCTGTCATCAACAGGAACTCGAGCTCATTTTGTTCACCCGACCGAGGCACTTCACGGCGATCTGGGTTGCGTCGGACCGGGTGATGTCTGGTTGATGCTTTCGAACAGCGGCGAAACCGAAGAAATCTGTCGACTGCTGCCTCTGATTGGCGAACGTGGTTTACCCGTTGTCGCGATCACGGCGAGTGATGCAACGACATTGGGGGCTGCTGCCGATATCACGATCACTCTGGGACGACTGGTCGAAGCGGGCGTGCACGGCCTGGCTCCCTCGACCAGCACAACGGCCATGCTGGCGATCGGCGATGCATTGGCGCTGGTCATCAGTCAGGTCCGTAACTTTACGCCGCAACAGTTCGCTGCCTTTCATCCGGGCGGCAGCCTGGGGCGTCGGCTGGCGTCCGTCAAAGATATCATGCGATCGGGTGAACAGGTCCGAATTGCCAGCGAGAACGCAACGATTCGGGAAGTGTTTGTCACACTATCGCGTCCTGGTCGTCGTACGGGAGCCGTAATGCTGGTGGATGCTGAAGGACGGCTTTCAGGGCTGTTTACGGACAGCGACCTGGCTCGATTGCTGGAGCGTCGACGTGATGAGCAGTTTGATCGACCGATTTCCGAAGTGATGACCAACCGCCCGCTGACGGTGGGGCCTGACGCAATTCTGGAAGAGGTTCTTCAACTGCTGGGATCTCGCCACGTGAGCGAACTTCCCGTTGTCGATTCGCAAGGCTGCCCCGTGGGAATCATCGACATTACCGATCTGATCGGGATTGGCTGAGTCCCGCAGATCATTGGAAGTCAGCCTGCCAGTTCTTTCAAGTGAGTTTCTGAGACCGGAATGTTTAACCGCCTGCTCATGACGATCGCCACAGCCGCCTGCCTGATGGGGGTGTATGCGTTTTACGCTGTGCTGACTCGTCCGCTGGTGGTGATCCCTGAATTGCCGGCGACTTCTTCAGAGCCTCATTCGCAGGGAAGCGTCCCCTTACAGGAAAACGTACGCGTGGCGACGACGTACCTGTCTGAACAGCGCTGGGCCGCCGATTCGGCGTATATGTTTCGATCGGGCGAAGCCTATATTTTCACTCAAACGTGGTCACACCAGGCTGGCGACACACGGATTAAGTTTACTCCGTTCGCCATGGTCTGGGTTCAGAAAGATCGCGACGGTCGCGAACAGGCCGTTTCGATGGTCAGTGATTCTGCGCTGCTGCGGTTTGCGTCGGCTTTTGATGAAGTGAGGCCGAATCCGGGTCGCGTGGTGGGAGCAGTACTTGATGGTGAAGTCCAGATCAAGGGCCCTGATGGACTGGCAATTGTTGGTAAGCAATTCGTATTTGATGAATCTGCACCGTCATTGGTGAGCACTAATCCCGTGGAGTTCTGGTATGCCTCGCACCATGGCCACGGTCGATCATTGAACGTGAAGCTGATTCCTGCGGAAGGTCCGCCAGGTCGTGATCGCCCCCATGTCTTCGGCATTCGCACGATCCGACTGGGGAGTGGTATCAATCCTGCCACGCGGGAATTCGAACCAGTCTGGCTGGTGGTCCGGATGCCGCAGCAGGGTCAGCAGAAACCCGTCAGAATCCATGCGCGCGATCTGGAGTACGATGTGAGCAATCACGTCGCACAGTTCTCACAGTCTGTTCGTGCCTACAGCAAGACCGAAGCCGCCGGCTGGGACTCACTCGAATGTGATGATCTGCTGTTACGTTTCAGGCCGGTACCTGCAAAACCAGCGGACGTTGAGACCGTGGCTGCGAAAACACCGGGAATTGCCGATCCACGGCAGTTTCAACAGATCGAGACTGACCTGGAGTTCCATCAACTTGAGGCGACCGGGAAGCTGGTGAAAATCAAGTCGGACCAACAGAACTTGCGCGCCGGGATGCAGCGGATGGAATACGACATGGTGAAGCACCAGTTGAAGCTCACCGACCCGCGCGAAGTTCATGTCGCGTTCAAGGGTTCGATCCTGAAGGTCCCGTCTGTCGATGTCCGCCTGCGTGAAGATAACGCGATCGACGAAGTCATCTGCCAGGGGATCGGACGTCTGGAAATGACCCGCCCGGTCACCAATGACCTGGCATTTGTTGCCCAATGGGGGCGTCAATTACGGCTGGTGACGAATACTGCTGACGGTCACGATCTGATTGAACTCGAACATCAAGCCTCCTTTCGCCAGCCTCAACAGCGAACTGGCCTGGGGGCGGAATTAATTCGTCTCTGGGTTGCTCCCCTGTCGCTCAACGTCAATTCGGCATCCAATCGAAATGCTCCGGCGGCTTCATCAGTGCCACAGCCCGCCCGCTTGATCGCAGCCCGTGATGTAGTCCTTGTCAGCCCACAATTGCTCGCACGCACCGCAGAGTTGGATGTCCATTTCGACGAATCCAAGGAACCACGACTGCTGTCAGGTCGAATGCAACGCAATCTGTTGCAGCAGGTTTCGCTCGAACAATCTGGACCGACGACAGTCAGAAAGCCACCACGGGATGCGAGTGCCGAGCCATCGTCACGTCGTCCCCACATTGCATCCAATCCAAATGCCAGTCGTCCCAAAGTACAGGGGGCTGGTTTCTCGATCTTGACGACCGAACCGGGTTCGCTGGGACAACCGATCGATATCTCGGGAAGTAACGACACTGCTGGACGAGCAAAGCTGCAGGCTGTTTCAACGCGTGAACCACTGGATGTGCGAGCGGACTGGATCGGTGTGCACATGCAGACGATGGAAGGTGAAGCGGAGCCCGAACTTCTGGAAGTCGAATCGCGCGGCCGGGTCAAGATCATGCAGAAGCAAGCTGGTAATACACCCTTCACTGCCGAAGGAGATCGCCTGCAGTTGCAGAATCACGGGCTGGGGCGTGAAGTCGTTCACTTGTTTGGTCAGCCAGCACACCTGCGAGACCCGCGAATGCATGTGGAAGGCCGCGAAGTCCATCTGGATCGTCAGGCCAATCGAGTCTGGGTCAATGGAAACGGTCTGCTGCAGTTGCCACTACCCGAAGGGACTTCGATAGGAACATTGCGCGAGGGGATTTCATCTCGCGGAGACAATTCGAAGTCGCCGGGGACTGCGAAATCCCCTGGCACAAAGCTGCCCGACCTGGACGTCTGGTGGGGTGAGTCGATGGAATTTGACGGACTCACGGCGAAATTCATTGGCAAGGTGACCGCTGAACTGGGACTCAGCAGGATGCGCTGCGAACAGATGGACGTGAAACTCGACTCGCGCCTGTCGTTCACGGATCTGGAAGCCAGAACACAACCCGAGTTGGCATCGGTTCATTGCCGCGAAGATGTCACGTTTGAGAACTCTGAATATGACGGCAACAAACTGGTTGGTGTCCAGCGAGGCTCTGTGGCGGAATTTACAGTTAAGAACCTGAAGAGCGAAACTGTCGCTCAGGGGCCAGGCCATATTGAAATCTGGATGCGCGACAAACGATCCACGGCGAATAGTAATTTGGACGGCACAGGCACACGAGCCATGAGCCGGGCGAATCGCCCGATCAGCTCGGTGACTGCGGAATGGAATTACACCCGAGTCGACTTCAAGGGAAAGATGACCGGCAAAATCGATTCTCAGAGGTCGACATTCCATGACGGCGTCTGGATTGTTCACGGGCCAGTCAGCCGTCCGAATGACAAGATTAATCGAGACAAACTGCCAACGGATGCGGGCAGCATGCGTTGCGAAGAGCTTCAATTCGCCAACCACTCCGCCGACGATGACCATCCCGCCGACTATCAGGAAATGGTTGGCCGAGGCAACGCCGAGATTGAAGGTCGTGGCTTTTATGCCAACGCGGATGAGATCTGTTACGACGGATCAAAGGGTAGCTATATGCTCCGCGCCCACGGCAACCAGAGCGCCACGATCGCCCGGGATGCCGAACGAGGAACCCGTCAGGAAACATCGGGCCGCCGGATCGAGTTCATCAAATCGACAAATACGGTCAAAGTCGACTGGGCGAACGGCGGCAGTCAGTAAGCATTGTTTTCCTGCTTTCCATGCGTTTCTGCGCTGTTGCACGGCTATAGTAGGAGGTCCTTTATTCCAGATCAAAACAAGCTGCTTCGTGGGCGTTTCTCACAAATAGTTTTCCCTTGACCAGAGCGGGGTGATTCCAGGTAATTCCACCATCAAGAAGTGGATAGCTGATCGGGTCCTCAGGTTTGGTCGGCTTCGCTGGAACCTGAAACAAGACGCCTTCTTCGCTCACGATGAGCAACGTGTCGCCTACCAGCAGGAACTGTCCGTAGCCATAACGACCTGACTGCCAGACTGTTTTTCCGGTGTCCAGTGCAACACAGGTCAGTCGGCCGTCATCAAGTCCATAGATGTGATCTCCGTGAACGACGAAGTCATTGAATTTGGGGCGAAACCGGTTCGTCTGCCATTTTGTGGAGACTGCCCAGTCCTTGCCCGAACGTGCTGTTTCCAGGCGAACTGTCCCGACACCGTAACCTGTTCCAAACAGGATTGATTCGTCTTTGAGGACCAGCGGAAGTGCGCTGTTGACCAGAGGTGAGTTCTGCCATTTGAAAAACCACAGTTCTTTTCCGTCGGACAGTGCATGTGCGGCCAATCCCGTTCCCACTGGCATCAGCACGACTCGCTCGCCATTGAGAGTAGTCACGGTGGGACTTGAGTAGCTTGCCACCTGATTTCCGCCAGACCAGACCTTCTTTCCCGTGGTTCGATCATACGCCACCACAGACTTCCCTTCGATTCCTCCCGGATTGACAATGACCAGTTCATCGACCACAAGTGGCGATCCCGACATTCCCCAGGGGAGGTTTGTCACAGGCTTGTCCGGCGTTCCGGCATCCACAAGGATATTCGTAGTCCAGATCAGCTTGCCTGTGCTCGCATCGAGACAGTTCAGGATTCCTGTCGCACCGATCGTGTAGAGTTTGCCATCACTGAACTGAGGAGTCGCACGAGGGCCAGTCCCTCCCTGCGGTTCGGCTGCTGAAAACTGGGCAGGATCAAGATGCTGCCAGGCCTGCTGGCCATCAGAACTGCGATACGCGACGACGGCTTCATCGGTATCGCGTTGTTCCTGGGTGAATGCATAGTCTCCGATAATCGCGAACGATGACCAAGCTCTCCCGACGGGATGTCGCCAGACTTCCTTCGGTTGACGAGTCGCCCAGTCAGTTCGCAGCGTCACGCCTGAAATCACTCCATCTCGTCGAGGTCCGCGAAACCCGGGCCAGTCATCTTCCGAGGCAACCAGCGGTTCAGCATCAGCCTCAGGTGCGGTTGGCGTGATCGTTTTGAGGTGTTCGAGGTACTGACGCGATTTCTGGTCGAGTCTCGGTGCCCACCGCCAGGTGATTCGTGTCGGAGTCATATCACCGTCGAATCGTTCCAGTCGAAAGACGCAAAAGAATGCGACAACACAGCCCAGGCCCAATCCCACAGACCGATAACGGACTTCGCTCGACCACCCCGAAAAAAACGTCCACCAGATCAGCAGCATAAACAAGGCGGCTGGCCAGACGAACAAAAACGACATCTTGAAATGCGTCGGATTGTCCCACCAGAGAGCCCACAAGCAGGCCTGAGCCACCCAGGCAATGACAAAAATCGCCAGGCCAAGCTTCCAATGCCCATGCGATCCATCGGAGTGACGGCCAGAATTTCCATCAGTTGAGGCAGTGGCTGACATCCATTGTCTTTCGAACAGGAAGTGTTGTCGTTGAGAAGATACACGGCAATCTTCGTTCAGCCGGTTCAGATGTCAAGCAGTAACCACTTTTTGTGTCCCTGGCGAAGGCACCGCGTGTTCGGCGCGGGTCTCCCGACCCCGCCGAAACGACCGACCGAAGGTCTCCTCTTTCTGCACGTTTTTGACTCATCTCTCGCAACTGTCAAATCAGGCACAACAAATCATCTTGATTTTCTCGTTGTTCACCTACACGATCAGTCAACTGAAATTGAGCAAAGTGAGTCGACGGAACAGCCACATGGAACGATATCGCTTCTACAACGATTGTGCGGTGTACTTCGTGACTTTCAGCATCGTCGACTGGTTACCGTTTTTTGTTTCGGAAGCTGCATTTCAAATCGTGGTCGACAGTTTCAACTTTTGTCATGACACGAAATCGATGCGGGTCAATTCCTACGTGATCATGCCAACACACCTTCATGCAATCTGTTTTGATTGTGAATGGCGGTCTGAACGGCTGGAAGAAACGCTGACAGACTTTCGCAAGTTTACGGGGCGACGTTTGGCTGACTATTGTAAAGACCACCTTCCCGATTGCTTTACTCAGGTACTGAAGGCTGCCGCACCTGAGGATCGCGAGCGACGCGTCTGGCAGCCGACCCGTCATCCGGTTGCACTGACCAGTGAATGTATGTGGCGGCAGAAACTTGATTACATGCATGATAACCCACGCCGGAAAGGTCTTGTTCGACGAGCCTCTGATTGGCGGTATTCATCGGCGGCGTTCTACGAGACCGACGGAGAGATTTCGGATGGCGTGAAGATCAGTCGGTTGGCGTGGGATTGAAGTGAAATCATCAAATGGTCTATGCGAAGAGGAGACCTTCGGTCGGCTGTTTCGGCGGGGTCGGGAGACCCGCGCCGATCGCGCGTTATTCGAAAAACCGGAGAAAACAAACATCGCTTCAGAGGCGCACTCGGAAATCAGCGACCAGCCGTAGATGATCCGAGCAGCGCGACCATTCGGCTCGGTAGTGACGAAACGTAATGTGCTGGTTTCCCCAGATATGATCGATTGCCAGGATCGGAAGCGGCTGCGGCCAGGTAGGTTCATAACCCGTTCCTGCAGCGTCCCAGGCGCGGGTAAAGTGACTTCTCCACTTGTCGAAGCAGATCGACGTTGGTGGTGTATTGAAGTCTCCGACAACGAGAGTGGGGATGTTCTGATTCTTCTGAAGGACTTCGAAGAGTCGATTCAACGGAGACTGACGCGAGCGAAAGGGGTTACTTGCTAGATCTGCCAGCAAAATCTGGAAACGGTCTCCACGAAGGTTGATGGCGAACAATCGATAACAACCTCCGCCAGCGAGATCTCCATGATTGAGTTCCTCCACGTCGCCGTCTTTCACGAGCACAATCAGATTGTCTCGCAGTGAGGCAGCGGTGTACTCGGGGAAGTGCTCCTTCCAAAACGTTTGAGGTTGGACTTCTCGTCCTGTCACTTCTGCCAACGCAATCACATCCGCGTTGGTTTTCTGAAGTTCTGCAGTGATGACGTCCCTATTGGCAAATTCTCCGCGACCTGTATTCCAGAAGGTTAACGTCATGTCAGAAGGGGAATGAGGTGGAATTGAGCCGCTTCGAAAACTTGACCAGCCCCAGTCAAGCAAGCAAAGAATCGCCAGAGCGGTCGTCGCTCGATGAACGGCACTCGCTCTGCTTGTCAACGTGTCATGCCAGCGACGACCCCACCAGGCCAGCGACATCGCCGGAATTGCGACAACGATTGGCGGTGTCGCATAGAAGACAAATGCCAGTGGAGCGAAAGAATCACGCAGAATGAGATTGTGGAGCAGGCATAACCAAAGTGCAGAATTACAGATCCAATACAACCGAGTCGGAACTGGCGGACTTACAAAGTGGAGACCTACGCTCGACGGTTCCGGCGGGGTCGGGAGACCCGCGCCGATCACGTCGATTTTGTGGGGATTCACGGTAGAAACCGCAGGCGTTCGGCTGGGGTTGGAAACCTGCAGGATTCGTTCTTGCCAAAAAAGCGGTACCGGTTGCGAGCAACCAGCGTGTAGCCGAGGTTGCGGATCGGCAGCGGGACCAGCCAGAGCAGCGCACCAAGAATTCGCCAGCCTGGGCTCAGTCGCCAGAGGACTCGCACGGCGGCAGCCGATTTTCGAAAAGTCTGGCCTTCGATCCAGAGCACCATGGTGTTCAGATCTTGCAGGTCGGCAGGTGTGAGCAACCGAGCAGCGGTTTCACCTTGTAGAGGTGAGAACTTGATGCTCCCTTGTTGGTCACGAGTCAGAACAAAATCGACGGACTTGTTACACAGCCCGCAGACACCGTCAAAAAAGAGGATCGTCTGCACGGCATCGTCGCAACGCTCGCTTGCGGCGGCGGATTGCTCGGCCGTCGTCAAAGATGCTGCCCCTGCGCTCATGATTCGCCTCCCTCGTCAGTTTGATCCATCTCCGATACTACCGCAGAAACCGCGCGGAGAAAACTGGAATTCTGGAGGAACGCTGCCATCATCTTACCGGGTTAACCTCGCAAAACAGCGGTTGACGGGAATGATTGGATCCAAATGACGCCCGGCTGGTATCGAAAAGAACGTATTGACCCTTTTCACAGATCGGTCATACCATCCGGCGCTGTCGTCTGCAGATGGGGGCTTCATGTGCAGACAATAGCGGGGGGAATGGTCGACCATGTGCCGATCGGGGCTTCTCGAAACGGTCGCTGCCAATCGCTACCTGCTGCTCACGCTGGTGGTTGCGCTCGCGGTACGCCTGGTTCTCGCCGTGGCGATCCAACATCGCGTTGATCAGCCACCCGCCCGCCTCTGTCTCATCGCTGGCGACGCTGAAGGCTACTGGGAATTGGCGCAACATATTGTGGCCATGGAAGATTTCGCCATTTATCAGCCGCCCCGGTATGTGCTACGCGTCCCCGGATTTCCGTTGGTACTGGCTCTGTCACAGGCCGTGTTTGGGAACAATGTGTTCGCCGCCCGATGTCTGCTCGCCATCATTGGAACGGCCACTTGCGGGCTGACGTACTGGCTGGGGCGCGAACTGGTTGATGAAACGACGGGACTGATCGCCGCAGGTTATACGGCGGTCTCCCCGACGATGGCACTCTTCAGTGTGCTGATGTTGAGCGAAACGCTTTTCGCGTTCACACTGCTCCTCAGCCTGATCGCAATCGCACGTCTGGTTCGGCGGAAAGACGCCAATTCCAGCTTCTTCTGGCGGTCACTCGTAGCCGGAGGATCGATCGGACTGGCCACGCTGGTTCGGCCGACGTGGCTCTATGTCGGACTTTTGATTGCAGTTGTGGCGATTCTTCTGTGCCGGGGGGCGCTGCGGTTCAAATTCCAGAGTCTTGCGGGAGTGCTAGTCGGGATTGGGCTGTCGATGGCACCCTGGGCCCTGCGCAACGGCCTTGTCACTGGACACTTGGTTTTTACGACTCTTTGGGCGGGGCCAAGCCTGTACGATGGGTTGAATCCTCAGGCGACCGGGGATAGCGACATGCGGTTTGTAGAAACAGACCGGTTGTTTGAGCACCTCAGCGAGTACGAAGTGGATCGCGAATATTCGCGACGCGCCTGGAAGTTCGTCTCCGAGTATCCACAGCGAGCACTTTGGCTGGCCTGGATGAAACAGCAGCGCTATTGGAGCCTGGTCCCGAACGCGGATCAGTTTCGTGACATCCGATTGCAGGCGGTTGTGTTTCTGGCCGTTTTGCCACTGATGGTGTTTGCGATCTATGGAGGATGGCTGTCGCGCCGGGATCCAGCGACTCTTGTGATGACGACCGGCGCCGTACTCTTGTTCGCCGCGTTGCATCTGCTGTTCGTCGGATCGCTACGGTATCGGTTGCCAGCCGAATACCCGTTGGCGGTACTGGCGGCGGTCGGAGTACGCTCCCTGTTCCTTCGTTTCTGGAGGACAGCATGATTGTCTCTTTAAGATTTTACTGCATCAGTTGTTGTGTTTCTGGAGCAGTGCTGCGGGTGAGTGGTGTCTTCGAAGCGACACTGGCGGCCCAAGGCTGCCGCCAGTGCCACCCGACATTGCTTATGATGTCTCAATCCCGCCAGCCAAATTGCGTGCTTGCGTTGGAATTTGGTTCCAGTTTCTGGGTTTGTGGAGTCCCCCAGTGAGTGCGATCTTCAAATGGATGATCGTACTGCTGCTGTTGCTGACAGTGGCCGGCGGGGGCGGTGTGTACTGGTATTACGCTCAAAGCGACGAAATTCTACGAGTGGAACTCCTGAAGCAGTTACAAGTTCTGGCTCCTGACCTGAAAATCGCGATCGAGCGGGCTAACTTTGACTTCAGTGGTCGGATTCGTGTTCAGGGGCTGGCGATTTACTTGCCCGACGAATCTGAGCCGGCCCTTTATGTTCCGGAAACTGTGATCACGCTGGACGACCAGCAAATGACCGACTTTAAGATGGTCTCGGTCCAACGACTGCGGTTTGTGCATCCACAATGGCGAGTTGTCCGGAAGCGGGATGGGCGTTGGAACTGGCAGGGGATTACCTGGGTTCGCAACAATGCCCAGGCAATTCCCGAGTTGGAAATCGAACATGGAATGATCATTGTTGATCTGCAGCGCGACCGACGGCCATCGCGCCGTTTGACGATGGCGGACCTGAACGTCAAAGGTGTTCCAGCGGCGGCTCGTAAATTCACGGCTGTCGTTTCGACTCGGATTGACCCCGCCGGTCCGTTATCTGTGACGATCGATGCCAACCTGGATGGACCACCTTTCCAATTGGAAGCGAAATGGATGCGACTTCCGGTCGACGATGATTTGCTGGACCTGATTGGTGAGATTTCTCCTTCAGTCAACAGCAAGTTGATTGAAGCTCGCCAGGCGGTGGCGAACCTTGCCGCGACGCAGGCTGCCTCCTCGTCCATTACAGCGCGGCCGGTTTCAAATCAGGGTGGGAACTCCGCTCCGATCAGTCTGCAATCGCAGTTGCCCGCCGTCGTGTCTCCAGGACCCGGGCCGCTGGGCCTCAAATGTAACTGTGATCTGCATTGTCGCCTGAAGTGGACCGATGGGGAGATACCGTTGCAGTATCAGGTGCTTGCGGAAGTGCGCACCGGGCAGTTCAGCAACGTCGTTTTGCCGTTCCCGCTGTACGAGATCCGTGGCTCTGTCTACGTCGATCCGAAGCAAGTCGTTTTGCGAGATTTTCGTGCCGAGAACGGGGCGACTCGCTTGTACCTCAGCACGCAAATCGCTCCTCGGGCGACAAACAAAGTGCCTCGTCTGAAGCTGCAGCTCCGCAATGTTGCTGTCGATGATGCACTGAAAGCGAGATTGCCCGAGGCCGCTCGCAAATTTCTCAACGCGTTTGGTGCGGCGGGGACGGTGGATCTCGATCTGGGTGCTGCAGAGGGAGATAAGCTCGCTTGGGAAGGGGATTTACGGCTCACCGATGGTGTGGTCAACCATGAAAAGTTTCCCTATCCCATTCGTGAAGTCAACGGAACTGTTCGCTTGCGCGGAAACAGAATCGAACTCAGCGCCACGGGGAAGGCGAGTGGTGTCCCAGTCAAAGTCAGTGGGTGGCTGGAAAATCTGGGGGCGGCATATGAATCCGAGTTCATTGTCACGGGGGATGCGATTCCCTTTAACGCTCCGTTGGTCGACGCCTGCCCACTGGCTGTCCGCAAGGCGTTGCACGACCTTGACTTGCAGGGGAGTGGGGACTGCTGGGTCAAGTTCCAGAAGTCTCCGGGAGTCGGTCAAAAGTACAGGATCTACACCGCAATTCGACTTCACGAATGCTCGTGCCAATTTCGGAATTTTCCCTATCGGGTCGAACATCTGAAGGGGCTCGTGATCTGGGATGACGATCTGATTTCCTTCAAAGGGTTGCAAGGGACTCACGATGAAACGGAATTGAGTGCTGCCGGGCAGTTTCGACGCTCGCCGGCACCTGGACGGCTGGATCTTGTTATTCAGGCGAATAATGCCGCGTTCGATCGAGCCCTGGAATTGGCGGTTCCTCCATCGATTCATAAGCTGTGGCAGGAGTTCCAGCCGAGTGGCCTGTTTGATGTGAAAACCGTCATTGGGTGGGTGCCAGGTGAACCGTGTCAGGTCGAATTGCCTGTGATCAACGTAAAAAATGCCGAGATCACGATCCGGGGCTTTCCGTGGACGTTGCAGCGACTGGCTGGCGAATTCGCATATGCTGCACCGAATCTCTTGATCAAATCCGTCAGTGCGCAGCACGATGACACTCAATTGCGAGGCCGCGGGGTCGTCTCGTGTGCTGCTGGTGAGCCGTGGCGTGTGACGTTTGACGAACTCCACGTCGACGACCTGATTCCAAACGCCACGTTTCGAAAGTCGCTTCCCACACAGTTGCGGCAGGTGTTTGACACGCTCAATCCGACTGGCAAGTTCTCTGTCAGCACGACCGTCTGGGAAGGGCAAACGTCGCGATTTGGGGGCGTGCAACTTGTCGGTGCAGATGGAGATCCGACAATTGCGTCGGCGTGGGATATTCAATTAACTCTGGCAGATAGCTCGATTCAGGCCGGAATTCTGATCGATGACATTCATGGACGCGTCGATTTGAAGGGGGCGAGTGATGGCGTCGCCACTGCTCTGACTGGAAAGCTTGATCTGGATTCAATTTCTGTCTTTCGTCAACCGTCCGGAATGGCGCATCAGATCGTGCGAGTTGTCGGGCCGTTCAGCTTGGAAGACGGGATTTTTGTGGGGGGCTCGAAGGCGATGGCGCTGCCGGTCTCTGGGCAGACACCCCGTGCCAACCTGCCGGATCGGATCAGTGGCGATTTCCTGGATGGAAAATTGACGCTGGACGTACGTGCGGACTTGAGGGGTGAGCCCGAATACAGCCTGCTGACGACGATGACTCGCGGGCGACTGGAGGCCTACGCACATCAGTATCTCCGTGGCCAGTCGAATCTTGCGGGGGTCATGAATGGCTGGAT
>JBAWWJ010000092.1:0-28873 GCA_037146815.1 Planctomycetota bacterium | reverse complement strand
ACCAGACGTTGATTGCACAGCACCCATCAGCCGGAACGCGCTAGCGTCCGGTTCCAAATGGCGACGGGTTCTGTACATGCCCGGAAACCGGACGCTAGCGCGTTCCGGCTGATGGTGAAACATTTATCATAGGTTCACACGCCCCAGCGCTTACGAGTGTGATCGTTACGGCACAGGCCTCGGCACCGGCGTTGCCCCGGGCTGCAATAGAATGCCTCTGTGGGGCTGGAAAGCGAATTCGATCCCAATCCAACACCCGCGACCTGATCTACTGCGTTACGTCGCATGGCCCCAATGTTGAAACCATTGTTCGCAAACGCCAACGGCGTGTTCGATCGCAGCCCAGGGCAACGCCCTGGGTTTTGGCGTGTGTCGATGGCGAAGCCCTGCAAGGGCGACCTAATTTTAGAATCCGATGCCCCGGCAAATCGTTACTCGCGTTGGGTAGCACATCGAAGCCGTAAACAATTGCGAACGGATTCGCTCCCTATCCCTACTGTTCAATCCCGATCGATTTCAACAGTGGCGCGAAGCGATAGTCCATGCGAAGCGGATCCAGACGGGGATCGACGCCGACGTCTGCACGTCCGGGAGCCTTCTGGGTAAACGCTTTTTCCAGCCAGCGAATCGCTTGGTCGGAATCGCCGAGTGCCGTGTAGATGTGGGCCATTTCTACAAACAACCCCACTCGTTCAGCCTCAGGTTGAAGTATCTTCAGCAGTTCCTGGGTTGCTTCTTTCTTTCCCTGCCGAGCAAGGGCATAGGCACGTGCCGCTTTTACATCCAGGTCGTGTGATGAGATACCAATGGCACGATCGAATTCCGCCAACGCTTCGTCGATCCTGTTCAGCTCGATCAGTGTGTATCCCAGATCCATATGTCCTTTTTGGAAATCCTGATCGAGTTCCAGCGCGGCACGGTGACGTTCGACCGCAGCAGCATACTTGCGGCTGAAGTAAAGGATCTTACCGACGTTGCTCATAATGATCAGGTTGTCGGGGGCTAATTCCTGAGCCCGCTGAATCTCGACCAGGGCTTCGTCGAAATGCCGCTGCTGCAACAGGTACCAGGCGAACCAGTGATGTGCCGAAGGGAGATTGGGGGCAATCTCCAATGCCCTTCGAAATTGTCGGTCGGCTTCGTCCCAGTCGCACGTGTACGTTGCGGCAGCAAATGCCAGGTCCAGGCGACCTTCTGCGAGGTCAGGATCCAGTTCCAGTGATCGATGCGCGGCCGCAATGGCCTTCGGAAAAACAGTGGTGGCCGGTTCCCATCCATAGTCACCGCACAAGTTGTATGCTTCTGCCAGAGCAGCATAGGCTCGAGCATGCTTTGGCTGGCGTGCGATCACGTCCTGAAATTTGACGATGGCCAGCCGGACCTGGCGTTCCTGACGTTGATCCAGCAGGCTGCGTCCCTGGACGAATGCAGAATCGTCGACTGTCGGAAGACCACTCTTTCCCAAGTATTGGCGATATCCGATCGCGAGGACGATGCCGACCAGTGTGATTCCAATTGCATACAGGAATGACGGCCCCGATCGTCGAGGCGATTTCGATACGGTGACGGGTACCACTGTCGCAGGCGGTTCGGGTGTTGGCTGTGGTTGCTCGCCCTTGATGGCGTGATTCAGATCTTTGGCGAGTTCCGACGGGGTCTGGTATCGATCGGCTGGTGATTTTGCCAGCAATCGACAGATGATCGCTGCGACTGCTGGCGGAATCTCTGGATCGACAGCACGAGCATCGGGAAGCGGATGATGACGATGTGCTTCCAGCAATTCGGGAAGCGAACTTCCTGCATAGGGGGGCTTCCCGGTCAGCAGGAAAAACATCACGCATCCCAGACCGTACAGGTCGGAGCGAACGTCACTCGCCGAGGGATCGATTGCCTGTTCTGGCGACATGAATGGAACACTGCCAACAAGCATTCCAGGAACGAGCGAGGGGTCGCTGACACCAAAAGAGAGCGATGCCAACCCGAAATCGAGTAGCTTGACGGTACCGTCGTCGGCCAGCATCAGGTTGCGTGGCGACAGATCACGGTGCACCAGGCCAATCTGACGCGCGGCCTCCAGTCCCGCTGCCGCCTGTAGAATTGCATCACACGCAGCCTCCCAGGGAAGCGGACCGTTTTCGTCTACTGTGCGAGCGAGGTCCGCTCCCGAGACCGCTTCCATAACCAGGAACTGTCCCGCCTCGGACGCTTCCGCATCGTAGACGGTCACAACATTGGGATGCTGTAATCGAGCCGCCGTCCGTGCTTCGCGCAGAAATCTTTCGCGGGCAGTAACCGACGCGAGGAACTCATGACGGATCACTTTGATCGCGACATCGCGCCCCAGCACCTTATGGTGCCCGGCAAATACAGTCCCCATCCCACCCATTCCGAGCCGACCTGTTACTTCGTATCGAGGATGCGACACAAGCATTTCCGGAATCGCATCATCATTTGCGACAGGCAATGCCTGCGAACAGACCAGCCTGATAATGTCCGGGTATTCGGGAAACGCCAGGCATACGTCGGCCACAGGCGCGGACTGACCCTGGCGCTGGCGATATTCCACGTCAATCGCGAGCAGTTCGCGAAACAGCAGTGGTGCCAGGAATGGTTCTGCCCGTTCCAGAACCTGTCGAATATCGACCGGTTTCCCGGTCAGCCATGCTGTTTCGAACTGCTCGCAGATGGCGTCAATCTGCTTCAGATTTGTGGCAGTCCAGTGGACTTCATCGCGTGGATCTGAAAAACCTTTGTCTGGCGGCACGGAATTTGGCGTCGCGCTGTTCGGCGGCAAGTTCGGCAGCAGCGTCGACACGAACAACTCCTCGTTCTCTTTCCTCGTTCCCAACGTCAGCGTGCAGTTTCTCGTGACAGTGAATGAGCTTCGTCTTGTTCGACAATTTCAGCCCACACGCGCCGGATCAGTTCCAGACGCCGCTCGATCGTACGGATTCCGCATCCCAGTCTGGAAGCAGCTTCCTGATTTGTGCATCCGTCCAGTTTCAACAAGGCAACTTCGCGGGGACCGGGATCCAGTTGCGACAGCAACCAATCACAATAATCATTCATCAAAACGGCGAATTCCGGCGTCGGCTCATGACTGGCGATCCGTTCGATTTCTTCGGAGACCGACTTCCAGTCACCACCACGCTTACTTCGCCCCTCGGATCGCAACAGATCGACCGACTTACGAGCAGTCAGCACTACCAGCAGCGGCCATAAATTGTCGCGGTCGGTCAGTTGAGGAAAACGACCCTCTGCCGCTCCCTGACACAAGCTCTTAAAGGCACTCAAGGCGACATCTTCATCGTCAGCAAGACGCTGTGACGCGGTTGCCAGCTTGCGTCGTGCCAGTCCGACTAACCGCGCGAAGTAGCGATTCCACAGCGGTTCTGCAGCCGTAGCCTTGCCCGCTTTCAACCCTGCGATCCAGGCAGTCACCGACCCCGACGGCGGCATCCAGAATTCCTCAATCGGAACTTGTTTCTGTAGACAGGAACCAGTGCTTAGACACGGCGATAAATTGGGATTGGTCCATCAGGCGCTGGTCGCTACCCCACTGTTAAATGTGGACGCTGGCGCATTCGGGCTGATCGATCGACCCAAAAAGCAAGACATGACATCGCACTCGGTCAGAGAACAATCGAAAAACGATTCCTGAAAAATCGTGAATGCATTATGGCGGGTTCAAGAGTCCGTTGTCGAGTTCCTTCTGGAGACTTGTCATTGAATGCCATTCCATCACAAAACGCCCGGTTTCGAAGGCGTTCAGGGAATCACACGATGCATCTAAAGATTGAACGACGACTGGATTCGACCAACGCGTGGTCTCGCCACAAAACGTTGATCGCGCGGCTGAGCGAATTTTCCTCTGAGACGCTTCAGCAGGATCAGATACGATCGGTTTTCGAATCGCTGTCAAATTTCGACTTGCCGCCGCATCTGTCGCTGGCGACGACTGTTCGACGTCCAGACGATTTCAACGCTAGAAGCCCAAATGAGAACTGGGGGCAGATTGTGGCGCAGATCGCGACTGATCTGCAGCTTGCCGTGGGGCAGCCTCGCTTTCGTGGCTATGTTCAGCCCGTCACGAACGAAGAAATCCTGGTTGGACTGGAATGCCTGGAATTCGAAGTTGCCGCGGCAGCGCTACTGGCCGCAGTCGGAATGGTCAATGAGTTACTTGCAACAGGGACTTCTGATACCGCCTTAGCTCTGGGCAGCGTCCAGCTTGCAGACGAGAAATATTCGTTCGGAGACGCCACCGGGCCGATTGTCGCGGCTGCTCGCCATCGAGGTCTTCCCGTCCTGCGACTGGACGACGAAAGTCGGGTCCAATTTGGAGAAGGGGTCCATGCCCGTCGTATCCGCAAGGCGGCGATGGATACCACTGGCTTCCTGGCGGAACAAGCGTCCACTGACAAGGCCTTTACGAAGCAGCTCTGGTCAACACTCGGTATTCCCGTCGCCCAGGGTCGGGTTGTCACGGACCCCGACGACGCTGTGCAACTGGCGGAACAGCTCGGGTGGCCGGTCGTTGTCAAACCACTCGATTCCGACTACAGCAATGGCGTGACATTGAATGTCCGTGATCCAGCCGGTGTTCGAACTGCATATGAAACAGCTCGCATTGTGAGTGAATCGGTCATGGTCGAGCGTACCTTGCCAGGTACCGTCCATCGCTTTCTGATCGTGGCTGACCGTGTTGTTTCCGTCGTTCGTCGTGATCCGGCAGGTGTTGTCGGCGACGGGTGTCGATCGATTCGTGATCTGATCGAACTTGAAAACCGGTCACCTCGGCGTGGTCCCGATTACCGCTGGCCTCTGCACCGTCTGCACCTTGATGAGGAAGAGCTATCCTATCTGGCGGACCAGGGACTGTCCGCCGATTCGACCCCCGCGCCGGGACAGCGTATCGAAATTCGTCGCGAACCATTTATTACGTCTGGCGGCGAATCTCATGAAGTTCTTGATCAGGTCCATCCAGAAACGCTCGCCATCGTTCGCGATGCCGTGCGGGTTGTCGGTCTGGATCTGGCCGGCGTGGATCTGATCGCACGCGACATCGCGCTTCCCCTGGCTGAACAAGCGGGTGGCTTATTGGAACTGAATGCACAGCCCGCCATCTGTCTGCACCTGGCACCTTTCAATGACAAGCCGCAACCGATCGGAGAAGCGATCATCGAATCGATGTTTCCAGACTCTGCAACGGGACGCATTCCGCTGACGGTGGTTGTCGGCAACCTCACCATTGGCGAATTGCAGCAACTGGCCAGCACTTTCTCGGTTGAGAGTGATGTCAACGCGATTTCCACTTCCGCCACGACACAGATCCTCGGTCGCAATGTGATTCCTCAATCGACTCGACCCGTCGACCGATTGGCCGCGATGAATCTTCATCCACGGACGACCGGTGCCTGCCTGGCTACCACCGCAGCGGAACTTCTCGAGCAGGGACTGGGAAGTGACCATTGCCAGATGCTGATCCTGGCAGATTCTATTGGAATGACACCCGACGTCGAGTCCGAAGCGGATGGTCTCATCGCTCGACTGCTGTCGATCACGGACGTCTGTCTGGTCAATTGTGACGATCCCATTTGGGCCGAGAAAATCGCACCCGGTGAGCCATCCGTTGTACTCGCCAGTATTGTTCCTGATCAGCCACGCCTACGTCGTCATCTGGAATCTGGTGGAAGTATCATTGCTCGTGAAGGAGATGAACTGGTCCTTCGATCGGATGCCGGAGAACATGCCCGGTGTTACCTGCCGGCGTTGCCAACGGTGGGCAGCCACGAGTGGCTGATCAAAGCCGCAACACTTTTGGGTTCTCACGTCATCCCGGAGCGAACCACGACGATCTCACACCTCGCCTTGCATCGGACTGGCAACGAGACAAAGTAAACGGACGGAACAGGGCGGGAAGTCGTTGTATTCTCACGAATTCAGCGAGAATTGTTGTTACTCCGCAGATCGTGGCACGGTACGCCACCTGGCGTGCCATTCGGACGCAAAATCGGCTGATGCGACAAACTTACAAACTCCAATTGCCAGACTTTCGGTCTTCACGTAACATCCCGCCCCGCGCCGACCAGGATGGCTTGGCGAGGCTTTATTCGATGGTAATGCTGACCGAATCGGGAACTCCAGTCCTTGGAACCTGCCTGATTTTCAGTATGAAATTGATCAGCCTGGGCTTGATGTGAACCGACGGATTTCGGACGAGGACGACCCATGCGGTCAGTTCATGGAACATTTGCCACGTTGCTGTTGATGGTCCCGGTATTATCAATACCGGCCCTGGCCATTTTTGGCATCCCTCAATTCGCACCGGTGGTCGCATCCCCGCTGGATGAAGGGGCCACAAAGGCGCGCGAACGTCGCGTTGGTCAGTCCGCTCGACCAACCAATGACAACATGGAAGATCTTGAGGACGCCCCTCTGTTTGGATCAGAACCCGGTGAACCAGGTTCCGCATTACCCCCCGGCCGCGTCGGTGACTCCGTCCCAATCACGCGACCAGGTCGCTCCAATCGAGATAAAGAGAAGGTCATCGCGGATGTGAATCCGCAACCGCGTGGGAAAATGCCCCCTTCAAAAGCAGGCTGGTTGGATGAATTTGACGACGAACCTCGATCGCAACCTGAGGAACCTCGCAATCAGCCAGCACCGGGTTTCGATTTCCGCGACAATACACCTCGTGCGCAACCTGGCGATGCGATGCGGGGACCGAAAGCATTCCAGCGACGCCGCGAACAACCGCCAGAACCTGCCCCCAAAGGATCGAATCCTCTGGATATCGAACCCCTGACCTGGCAGTCGGCCGTTCGTAAATTGAATGAACTGGAGATTCGCAATTTCCGTTTGCAGCCGGGACATCGTGAAAATCAGTTCCTGTTCATCTGTTCGTATACGCCAAGCGATTCACCCCGCCTCTCCTACCGATACGAAGCCGAAGCCGACGAACCGTTGAAGGCTGTCGAAAAGGTTCTGGAACAGATTCTGGAAAGTCAGCAGCGCCGGTAACGCCAAAACGTCGGCGATGTTCGAATCGTTGCGCGTTCGTTTTGGGCTTTCGCCTCGTTTCGGGCCAGAGATAAATTCGACTCATGCAACCCAGTGCCCCCCTGTCGCTGCCTGACTTTGGCTGGAAATCGGTACCAGTCGATGGTCGCCGCTGGGAATTTTTTGCACGCGGCGATGATGGCCCCGACGTTGTCCCCATGTCGGGAGTCGATCCCGTATGTGTTCGGACCCCCAAGATGGCGCGTGCTGAAGCAGCGCTGCTCGTGTCCGATTCACCCCTGACGATCCGACGCCTGATTCAACTGGCAACCCTGGCAGATATTGCGGAGGCTCGGGAACTGATTGAGCAGTTGAATACCGCATATGACCGGGCTGGAACCGCATTCCGTATTGAGCGAGTTGCCAGCGGCTATCGCATGTTGACTCGTCCACACTTTGCATTCTGGCTTGGCAAAGTTCATCATCGGCAGGCCGAGTTAAAACTGTCGCCGACCGCTTTGGAAACATTGGCCATCGTTGCCTATCGCCAGCCAGCCACACGCGCCGAAATCGAATCCATTCGCCGTGTTCAATGTGCGGAAATGCTGAAGCAACTCATGGATCGCAGCCTGGTTCGCATCTGTGGTGAAGAGAATTCGCTCGGTCGACCATTTCTCTACGGAACGACTCGACAGTTTCTGGAAATGTTCGGGCTACGCGATCTTGATGATTTACCTAATGCCGAAACCCTGCGAAAGACCCTGGCCACACCATCTCTGTTTCCTGAAACCGAAGCGGATGACATTGGCGAGGACGTCAGCGAAGAAGACGCGGCGTAGTCAGGTCTGAACTCTGCGGGGTTCGATGGTACGCACTTGACGGTCTCCCTTCCCTTCTGGAGGATGGAGAGCATGGACGAGAACCACAATTCCATTGAGACTCAGTCAAGCTGGTTCGCCCCGTGGCGATGGCATCGCGGTCTCTGGATTGCGGCGTTGATGTCCCGTCGGGCAACTTTCCCCCCTTTCAGAACGATTTGATTTGGAGTGTCAATGGCCGAAAATGACAAATACGTGTGGGATTTTGACCGTCCGTCAATGATTGAATTCTACACGAAGTTTTCTGTTCGTATTTACCAGTGGCAGCAGAAGGCGTCCGGAAAAGGCTTGAAGAAGTCCAAGGCGATGTCGCGAGTACTGGGATATACGGCCGAGCCTGACCGAGTTTATGAGAAGGCAGCTGAGATTTGTGCTCGGTTGAATCGGGAGCGAGCTTCGATCGATAACCCGCCAAGCTGGTTACAAAAGCAATTCTCAGTGCGCAAGCCCGACGGAATGGCCGTCAAACGAACTTCAGATGACTTTACCAGTGCCCAAGTCCGCGCAATGCGATTGAAAGTGATGAAGGAGTACCTTCTGCCAGCGGGATTCATTGTCGGAAAAGATGCAACCTACCTCCGTCGTGACGGCGATCAAATCCACGCGATCAATTTTCAAGGATCGATGCACGGCCACGAGTTCACCGTCAATGTTGGCTTTCACTATGCTTTTATTCCGCCAAAGTTTTATGAGCGTTGCGTTGCACTTCCCGAGTTTTCCTTGCTTGACTGCGTCGTGCATACTCGGATCTCTTCACTTCTTTCATACAAGACGGACAAATGGTTTGAGTACGGACGTGACCGGGACTCGCTGCTTTCAAGCTTGACGCTCTGCGCAACAACGTGCCTGACAGCATTCCAACAGATTTCTGAGCGATGGCGCGACTCGGCTGCGATGTTATCGGACTTTCCTGACGATTCATTTTCAAAAGGATTGAATGGTGACTGGCGCATTCAGTCCGACAGCGGTTTAGCATGGATCGAATTGAAGGCGGGACGGCTTGAAGACGCGGAATCGAGAATGGCCGAATGGAAAAGTCGCATTGAAACACTACGTCCGCGCTACGTGTCGTTCGAGAAGATGCTCAAGCAATGTCGAAGGCAGGGGTCACGGTCAGTGCAAAGCGTTAAATGGAAGAACTGGATTGAGTAGCAACTCGTCAGAATTCGCTTTAGATCAGCTTGGCCACGGCAATACTCTCTGTGCGTTTTCTTCGGAGTAACGAACCCAGAGATCGATCGACCAGTGGCCCTCGCGTAACCGTATGCCGCACGAGCGTGAGCACCGACGACGAGGTATTCAACGCCCTCGTTGATGTGATTCGCGGCAGGCGTGATCTGGCTTGCTGCGAACTCACTCGGTTTTATCGGGGGAACTGAACCTGAATCGAGTGAAGGTTCCGCCACCACCGAAAAAGATGTACGTATTCTTGTTGTGAAGGAATGAACCAATCGCCTTGATGTCCGGGATGATTTTTTCGATGTCGTCGTCAGACGCTCCATCGTTGTCAACATCGATCGCAAACGTCACGACTTCTCCGACCTTTTCGATCGTGACACGGTGAGTCCCTTCTTTGGAAATTGCACCAACTCCTGCCAGATTGGATGCGGGAGAGTTGGCCAACGCAATGGCGCCACCATCAACATTGGGCGGATGAATCTTCAGGAAGACAGAATTCTTTGATTCATTGTAGGCCGTATTTCGATCGGCCTCTCCAAGACCAACGAACATGATTTCCTTCGCCGATGCGGAATTGAGCGTGTAGACGAGTTCAAACTTGAAGTCCTTGGACAGGTAATCTCCTTTCTTCGTGACCACATAGTTTCGCCCCGAAATGGTCATCCCATTCTTGGCAGATGACACGGCCTTGTTCAGTTGAAATAGAGCGGGGAATTTGTTCTTCCCCCCCAATTCGATCCAAGCCACCTCCTTGTGTTGGCCACTTGTCGCTGGTTGAAGCGCCGCCAGAACGGCAGGTTTGGAACGCGGTGTGCCGATCTTCGTAACCCGTGCCAATGCGCCAAAACTGCTGATGAATGTTTCTCGCTGGACAGTTCCACCAGGGGTCGCCAGATTTCCCAACTCACGTGCAAGCGCCGGATTCCTGGTCAGTGCCTGGCGGAAATCATCGGGTTGAACAGATGCTTCCGCTGCTGCCAGCGTCAGGTCAATTTCCGCTTCAAACAGCCTGGTCAATGCCATGATTGGTTCGCTGATCGAAGACGGCAGGCCTGCGGCCCTGACCGCACTACGGAACTTTTCCTCGTCACCATCGATAAGAGCTTGAAATCGTTTTGGTTCGATGTACATCGCCAAAATGCTCTCAAGTTCCTTCTTCGAAAAGGCCGTCGGATTCTTCTCGGCATGAGCCCGGATCTGATCGTCTTTGGGAATGATTCCCCGCACGTGACATGACATACAAGAAAGGCCATTTTCGACGGCGCGATCCGGCTGTTTTGGGTCACTGACAATCTCAAGCGGTCCCTTGTCAATACGTCGTCCCTGGGCATCGACCAGCAAATACCCCTGCAAACCGTTGGGCAGGCTGAAAATCAGCTCCCCTCCGTCGTGACGAAAATGTGCAGGGGTTGCACCAGGCCCCAAGGGATGTGAAAACAGATTCTGGCGATCCACGTTTTTCGCAAAATCGTAGCTCTTCCAATAATAACCGTAGCTCGTTTCATGACGTTCGATCAGTCGATTGTTGCGTGAGACCGCCGAGCCATTGAATCCCGCACGCGCGGCTTGATTGGTTCGAATGTTTTCTTCCACGTCGGCGTGCAACAAGGCCTCAAGTTGCAAGTCGGTGTCTGGCAGTTGCAAAATTGTGTGGTACAGGGGTGGACGTGAGGCCTTGGCGACAAACCAGTCCCCCCGAATATAGGGAAGTGAACTACTCGTCTGCTCGTAAAGATTTTTCGCAGCAGGCATATTCGAAAATGTCAGGGCAAAGGGTTCAGCGCTTGCAAGCGTCTCCCAAATTGCTGCCGACCATTTGTAATCGCGGATATCGATCCGCAGTATGAGCGGTAGGCCAGCAATGCGGTGCGGCGGGACGACCTTGCGGCCCCACGACAAGCTGTTGATGAGTTTACTGATTCCATGCTCGAAGCTGAGCAATTCATCGTCGGATCGGCCAGCATTGTATAAGTGGGTCAAGGTCAGGTACCGCCGAAATGGACGATCCGCTGCGTCTGCCTTTTGCACGTCGTCAAGCATCGCTTGAACCATATCAGATGCGCTGACAAATTTACTGCGAGGTTTCGGACTGTCAAAATCTGGAGCACCAGCATCATCCCATTTTGTGAGGGTGGCAATCTGCTCTTTCGTTAACTCCGTCCCTTCACCCGGCGGTGGCATTTCCTGCTTTTGAACGCGTCGTATCAGCCGCGAATTTGTCGCCGCTCCCGGCGCAATCTGCCTGCGCAACACCAACTGTTCGCGGTCAAGGATATAACTCAGCCCCCCTTCGACTGCCCCGTCCTTCCCGTGGCAGCCATAACACGACGCTTTAAGAATCGTGCGGGCTTCCGCAGCCAGTTCAGCATTTCCACCCTGCTGTGCTGCAACCGTTGACGTGACGATCAGAAGCGAAGTGACAAGAACGCTGATTTGAGAAGTGCGCATGATCACCCAGTTTCTGTGGAATTTTCGAGCCATCGATAGGAGAAAAATATCTGAATGCTAACTGGTACTTGCGAACAGCAGAATGTTGGAAACGAACATCCACGGCGTTTGTCTCAGGGAATGTCGCGGAGATCTGACCAAGAGACAGAGCCGTTCATACCTTTCGCCTCGCGGCGCTGGAGTTCGCCGAGCAATTCCTCCTCGTCGAATTCTTCCCCCTTGTCACCCAGCGTGTCCAGAACTTCAACCACGATCGCTGCTTGATCCTGACCCGAAAGTTTCTTGATTTCGTCAACCAAGTTCCTGGCAGCCTTTTCCACAGTCAGTTCTCCCAATACCCGTCGAGAGTCGTCGCATTGTTCTTGCATCAAGTCCTGTGACCAGCCGGATTCTATCACGTTCGGATCAAATCCAGCAGCTTTTCGGCAGCGGCCTGCAGTGGCGTTGCCCGAATGCGATTATACAAGGCGTCTCTCGCAGCCGGATCATCAAACGCCTTCCCTATTTGATCAATCGCTGAAATCCCGTGCTGCGGAAGCATGATGCACGTCGGCCCTGTCACCGCCGCTGCCTTCCTCCCGATCTCTTCTCCAAGTTTTCGGTTCTCTTCCACCGTCGTGCGCATCAGGGTGACTGTCGGATTGTGCTGATAAAACTTTCTATCCTTGAACTTATCCGGGACTGTTCCAATCGGCCCAAAATTCACCATGTTGGGGATGATTTAACCCACAGGCGACGAAGGGCACCAGCATATGGACTGACCACCCTTTCATTCTAACGAACCGAGTGATCGCTGCTTTCGTCAGGACTATGTTGTCAAGGAGTTAGGATCTTCGCCCACTTCTCCCTCAACTGCATGAACCAGTCCCCTTCCGCAGGAGCAGGACCTGGTGGCAACGCCCCGATGTATCGGGGAAGATCTCCGCCTGCACCCTTGGTGGCAAGTGGGCTGTCCGCTGGGATCCGCAAGTAATCCGCATCGGTCTCTGCAAGTGAGAGCAGTTTCACGAGGCCGACAACATCTCCGGAATTCGCCGAATAGATGTTTTGTTTTGGTAGGCCAAGTTCGCCACCATTAAGCTGGCGCGGAAAAGCATTGCCCGCGAACTGCCAGTTCCCGGCAGTGGCCGGCAGATCCTGCTCGATCCCTGGAGCGAGCACGACAAATCCCGGGTGAATCCGGAGGTTGTTGACGAAGATGACCTGTCCCTTGGGGAGTATCCTGGCGAACTGCAGCGGGTAACGCGACAGGGATGTATTGTTCCGAACACCGAGCCGTGGGATGCCATCCAGCTCGAAGGCGATGTCTGAGAACTTGGCCTCGCCACCCAATACATTGTTTCGAATCTCCAATTGATTGAACAAGCCACCAAACGCGAGTGACGCGGCGCCGGGGCCCGTTAGGAGATTTTGCTCCACAACGACGATCGCTTCCGGGTTGGTTGCCGTCACGATCAGCTGACCCCGGAACAGGCAGTCACGAATCCACGCGGATTGTCCTTCTGTTCTCCCCCAACCGTTCAACATGACTGTGGCAACGAACTGATTGGCAGCTGGCGCCAGCGCAGAACAGTTTTCGATGACCGCCGGGCCTTGGTATCGCACATACAGCCCGCGACCACTCTTCATGTCTGTGGGAAACATCAGAGCAAACCCGTGCAGGCGAAATGCACCGGGGCAGTGCAAGTCATGTCCCACTGGCTCTGACGATTCGGGTCGAACATCCCATTCGGTCAGTTCCAGGATTGTCTGGGCTTCGCTGATCAGCCCGCAATCATCGGGTACAGGATCGCGATTCAGGCGTTCTCGATAGGGGCCACGGTCGAGGACCTTGATCACCTGGCCCGGTTGCAGCGCATCGAGGGCCGCCTGGATCGACGTGAATTCGCCCGAACCATCCTGCGCGACCGTGCGCACGTCACGCCCCTTGAGCCATTCCGAAAGTGGCGGCGGTTCTGGAGTTTTCACGGGTACCGGAACCTGTGCCTGCTGCACCGTACGATTGCTCTGATCTGGCTTCAGTGTCTGTTTCACCGCGTCAAATGCCAGCACGACCCTGAATCCGACAAAATTACTACTGGCTGGCCCCACTTCGACGTACCGGGACGAAGCGGTTCCTCCTCGAGTGACGCTTGTCCAATGGCCACCGCGAAACAGGTGTTTGGCATTAGTCGCAGATGCCCCAAGTGGATTGATCGCGGCCTTATTCAAGAACTGATTGTAATACTTGGGCTCCCACCGGTCCTCTACTCGCTCCATGATATTGCCGTGAACATCAAACAGCCCCAGCGGATTCGCCTTCAACTCACCCACAGCGTGAGTGCGTTCGCCCGAGAATCCTCCGAACCATCCCGCAAGCCTTAATTCCTCATTTGTATCGCCCATCCAGCACTTCGTCGTCGTTCCAGCGCGGCAAGCAAACTCCCATTCGGCCTCGGTTGGCAACCGATACCCTGTCCCATCCAACGGAGTCACTGATTCATCCGCACGAAAGTAGAACGGCTTTAGCCCCTCTTTTTGACTGAGCTTGGCACAGAATTCTGCAATGTCGCCTCGGGTAACCGATTCGACCGGATGATACTCAGTATTGAGGCTCCCCACTCGGTCCTTACCTTGGCCGTCGCGTGAGAAATGCGATGGGTTTGTTCCCATGACCGTCGCGTAATCCTTCTGAGTTACCTCATGGACGCCCACGAACGTCGGTCGAGTGAGAACGACCGGATGTTGAGGAGCTTCACTCCTGATGGCCTCCTCCCAATTCTTGTCGTTGACCCCAAGCTCGCGTAGCTCTTCAAACACCTCGTCAATTTGGGCCGGCGTACTTCCCATGATGAACTCGCCCGGTGGAATCAGACGGAACTTCATCCCGATCGAATTCGTGTATTCGACCGGCACCTTCAGGTACTTGGCCCAGGCCTCCTGGTGCTGCTTGGCCTGATCAGCTCCAAAAGGTGCGATCGCCGGTTTCGGAGCATCCAGTGGCCAACCGTGCCAACCTTCCTCCGTCGTGCTGTTTTTGGATTGCGAATCTGAAGCAGGGCTTCCGTCCGATGACTGCACGCGGGCGATTTGTGATCGATCCGTGCGTTCTTTCCCCCGCGATAACAGGAATGGAATTGCGATCACGAACAGCAACACCACGATCAGGCCCAGTTGGACCCGCCGGTCCTTCCACAGCGAAACCGTATCCGTTAGCTCCTGAGTGGCTTGCGAGGCATTCGCGACAAATACCTGGCCAGATGTCAGCGATTGTGGAATTGTCGATTGCGCCAGATCCCCTGACAGGATTGTCGCATCGATGGCTGCCTCTGACTGGGCCGAGTAAGTGGCCGTGGGGAGTTGCGGGCGCGTCGCTGTGGCAGGCATCGCGTGCTCAGAAGTCAGCCCAGACCCGAATCCGCTCAGTTGGCGGTCTCCGATGGTCAGGGGCACAGTCAGTGGGGTCGCCGCAGACGAGCTCCCCTCGTGCAGTGGCCCCAGATCGCGAAGCACCTCGGTCATCGACTGGTAGCGATCCTGCGATTGCTTCGCGACCATCTTCGCAAAGACCAGATCGACGGATGTGGGAACATCTTCTCGGGCGGCACACAGCGATGGAATCGGCGAATCGCGGTGCGCCAGCAAACGCGACATCAAGGTATCGCCGGCGTAGGCACTACGACCCGTCAGCAGGTACCACAGCGTAATTCCCAGGCTGTAAATGTCGCTGCGGGCGTCGGCGTGCTTGGTGCTGAGTGCCTGCTCGGGGGCCATGTAGTCCACAGTTCCCATCACCGCCCCAGTGCTGGTCAGTTCCGCCTGCGCACCGACTTCACCCTCGATGCGTGCCAGACCCATGTCGAGGATCTTCACCGTTCCGTCATTGTCGAGCAACAGATTCGCGGGTTTGATGTCGCGATGAATCACTCCGCGCTGGTGGGCCAATTCCAGACCACGTGCCGCCTGGCTGATGCAGCGCATCGCCTGTGCGACAGACAGTGGCCCCTTTTTCTTGACCAATGCCGACAGATCCGTTCCTTCGACATACTGCATCACCAGGAAATGCGTCCCCAGCGCTTCGTCGGCATCGTACGCGGTGACGATATTCGGGTGCTCCAGCTTCGCGGCCGCTTTCACCTCACGATGGAATCGCTGCACGGCATCCGGCGATTTCATCGCGGCGAACGACATCACTTTCAACGCGACAATCCGGTCCATCCGTGTATGCCGGGCTTTGAGTACCATGCCCATGCCGCCCTGACCCAACTTGTCCAGGATGACATAGTTCCCTAGGACCAGCGATTTCCCTTTTCCCTCGGAAATCTGCTCCACTTGATACGTGGTCAGTTTGTTCTGGCGAACCAGTTCACGAGCCAACGCTTCCGCATCGGTCGGGTTCGCACGGGGTGGCAACAAATCCCTTAACTCATCGCCGACAACAAGTCCGCTCTCTTCAAGCTGTTTGACGAACTGCTCGAGCGAAACAGCCATGCTGGAAGATTCTCACGAATTGATGGAACTTGGGACAGGTACAAGGAATTCTCCCAAAGTAGCCATGCTTTTTCCAGAGATTGTGAATTCGATATCACCTCCAGCAGCCTTTCGGTTTCGTGAACCGGGTGGAATGATCACCCGTTGACCGAGTAGGCGAAGAATCGGAAAGCTAAAGTGGCAGACCTCTGCCACTCACGATAGCCCCTCAAGTAACAGCTGCTGTCGCAATCAATGCGAGCAGCTTTCGGGCAGCAGCCTCGGCAAAAGACGGGTCGTTGATGTGATTGTCGAGTTCAATCAATTCCACGGAACCTCGTGTCGCTCGAATCCCCTCGAACAAAGCTTCTCGAGCTGCGGGATCATCAAACGCCTTTCCCGTCTGATCGATGGCCGAAACTCCCTTCAGCGGGACCATGATGCACGTTGGCCCAGTCGCCGCCGCGGCCTTACAGCCGACCTCTTCACCGAGCTTTCGGTTCTCTTCAACCGTCGTTCGCATCAGCGTGACGGTGGGGTTGTGCTGGTAGAACTTGCGGTCTTTGAATCGTTCGGGCACGGTGGCCGCTGGGCCAAAATTTACCATGTCGAGAGCACCGACGGAGATGACTTGAGGGATGCCTCGTTTACCGGCAGCGGTCAGGCGGGTGGGGCCGGCACTCAGGATGCCTCCGACGAGTTCGTCGGCCAGTTCGGTGGTGGTGATGTCCAGGACTCCTGCGATCAGGCCGTCGGCGATCAGGCCTTCCATGGCTTCGCCTCCGTTGCCGGTCGCGTGAAAGACCAGGACTTCGTAACCGGCCGCTTCCAAGATCTTGCGGGCGTGTTCCACACAGGGGGTGGTCACGCCAAACATGCTCGCGGCGATCAATGGTTTGTCGTTTTGAGCCGACGGAGATTTGCTCTGCAGGGTGACCATCCCGGCCATCGCTCGGGCTGCTTCACCCAGGACCAGGCGGCTGATGCGGTTGATGCCGGCGATGTCAACCACGGCGTTCAGCATCAGGATGTCTTTACCACCGACATAGGGACGGGTCTGGCCTGACGCGAGTGTGCTGACCATCAGCTTGGGAAGACCCAGCGGCAACGATCGCATAGCCGTGGTGCCGATCGTTGTCCCGGCGGAACCTCCCATCGACAGCACCCCCGCGACTTCGCCGCGCGCGTACGCGGCAGCGATCAGATTGGCAGCTCCGTTCGCGGCAGCCGTGACGGCGTGGCCGCGATCATTTCGATCTTTGACGGCGGCCAGTGATGTCCCCGCGGCAGCGAAGACTTGCTCTCGCGTGATGTCGGCGGGAATCGCGGGGGAGCCGAGACACCCGGCGTCGACGACGCAGGTGGTCACACCGTATTCGTGCAACAGGTCACGAACGAAAGCGATCTCACACCCCTTGGTGTCGAGTGTTCCAAGCAGGAAGACGTGCATTTTCTGAACCTTCTGATCCGCCACGGTGATCGGTGGATGTGGTTACAAAACGACTCATCCGCCGGAATACAATGGCGTCCGATTTGAACAAAACCGTGGACTTGAAGTCGTCCCTCACAAGGCCAGATTACCTACCACGCAGCCGCATGTCACTGAACGCTGATCACCCGACGGTGACGGTCGCGGTATTGGTTCCGGCCTCTTCTTTCACTTCGATCGGAATTCCTAGAAACGATTGCAGCACGTTGATGTGCGTGCGCGAGTGTTCCGTCAGTCGAATCGTTCGAAATGAACTGCGACGCCGTTGCTGCGGTGCATCCGATTGCCAGGCACAAAGCCCCATGGGCAACAGAAGCTGATCGGCCAGATGAGGCCCCACCGGGACATTGGTCCTCAGGTAATCACGCATCTCTTCAATCGCCCGCTTGACGACAACCTCTGCTTTGACACCATGTTCACCGAAACCGACAAACAATTCGGTGACATGCTCGGCAGCCAATTCCACCAGCACAACATTCCCCGGCCCCTGTGCTTTCAGGTTTTCTCGCACCAGGCCGTCTTCATCCCACTGTGCGAGTCGTGCGAGTTCTTGAAGTTCTCGATCAGCAATGTGATCGGGAAGATTCGCGATCAGGACTCGTCCTTTTCTGGACTGGATTTCACCACGTTCCAGCAAATCGAATCCACTCAAGCCGAAATCATGGTCGCTGTTCACACTGGCTGGTTCGATCTCGACGACAAATCGTCCTCCACCCGCCGGATAGAAGCCGGCTCGTTCCAGAGTCGCGGTGACCCTGGGGCCCATGCGATTCACGAGCGGCAAATAGACCTGCCGAAGGAAATCAAATGGCGGCGCCCAGGGATTATGCGTTCCTCCTTCGAGAACCAGCCGCGAGGGGCTCGCCGCAATTAACAAGGGTGGCAGCACTGTCTGCAGGACGAGTGTCGCGCTCCCCGCCGTCCCGACTGCAAACTGGTACTCGCCCGCTTGCACCTGTCCCGGCTGAAATACCAGAGATGGTGATCCAATCACATCGCCTGTCACGGTCGCCTGGCAGATCTCTTGAGCGGCACGGACCGCTGTCAGATGCTGCCGCATCAAGCCTGGCTTTTCCCTTCCCGCGCGTACGTGCTCAATCGCAACCGGTCGCCCCGTCACCATGGAGAGCGCCAGCGAAGAACGAACAATCTGCCCGCCCCCTTCGCCTTGTGAACCGTCGATCTGCACTGAACTGGTAGACATCGCACTGACCTGCTTCTTAAAACTCTGGCATTGGACGGAGGTTTTGAGGCCGAGCAAGCTCCGAAGGTTCGCGCCCGTCTTGCGCATCAGTCCTTGTTCAGATCAACGACCAGTCCGCCGACCGATTTCAGCGTCCAGCCATTTCGTTCGAGCCGCGACCCACGCTTTCATCTGCTTCAGATCCTCAGCAAAGGTCAATTCGCCCGAGTTGGCGTCAATCGTCCCTTTCCAACGGCGTTCGTTGCGTGTTGCTGCGGCTCCCAGAGTTTGAGCGTTTTCATCGATCATGCGTGAGATGTTCTCGACCGAAAACTGTCGTTTTCGCAGTTCCTTCCATCGCGCCGCGTATTTCTGCTGATAGGTGCGATTGCCCAGAAGCCTGTCAAACAGGTGGTTCGAGAGCCATTCCCGCGGTTCGACAACCGAGCCTTCCCAGTTGCGGCCAAATGTCGCGTCATAGTCCCACGGTACGAAAAAGAACCGCGGTTGCTGCATTGCCGCTGTTGGCGCGTCTTGGGCAATGATGAAATTCTTGTCGTTGCCGTCCATGTTACTGGTCAGCAACAACAGCAGGTGGAAGTCGATGGCATAGTCCACATCGACTCGCGTTGCGATGCCGGACTTCGCATCAAAGAACTTGCTGTTCGGAGCCTGGCTGACGAACTGATTTAATTCTTCCAGCGGGCTCCAGTACTCAAGCTCCTCGGGCTCAGGTTCGTGCTGCTCGTACGCCCCATGCCCAAGCTGCTGAAAATCCGCCCCGTGGTCGATCGCTTTGTAAATGACCGCGTGGCGAGTGTTGCTGCTATTAAATCGCTGGAGTCCGAGCAGTGATCGCTCTACACGTTCCATCAGCAGGTACACGCCGTGATAACGGCCATTCAGGTTGACCTCGACAAACCGGCTGGACGCTGCAAATCGCCTGGCCCCGTCGACAGACAGCGACTGAAACAGGTCGTAAGAGAGCTTGTGGCGCATCATAGAGCAGTCGACAAAAGCGGCATTGAGTACCCAGTCGCGGTCCTTCTGCAGGCCTAACCAGCGGGTCGATTCATCCAGCTTGAACGCGAACGATTTCTTGTCGTAGCCCTGCGACGACGCTCCGCGAAAGCGGATCTGGCCGCGCAACAGGTCGCTGTTTCCGTCTTTGATCTGTTTCGGCGAGACCATTCGGACGGTACACGGAACCCTCGGTTCGGAACCGATCTCTTTGGTCGCCTGGATTTCCAGGACAGGAAGGTTCGACTCCGCACCGGTCCCCGTGGCCGCAGCGAAAAGCGCGAAGCAGAGAATGAACAGGCGAAATCGATTCATGAACGGATTGCTATCCAGGTGATCAGGACAATGGACGGATCGTCGATCCAGTTCCAGTCGATTGAGGATAACATCACCATTCGATCGCGTCAGGTCATGAATTGCTGGATCGGGCCTGTTTGATCCATCTTGAATTTGTTCAAACCGAGATCGAGATCACCGTAGTGTTTGATCGGATTGCCGTAAGCGTTGAGGATCGTGGTGAACCAGTTGCCAATGGTCTTATGCCCGTCATGGCCCCAGTAGGGGAGGCGCACATACCGGCCCGCGATATTGAGCCGGGCGTTTCTGCCTGACAGAACCAGATAGGGCCATTCGATGCCGGTGCCGTGATGAGTCTCGCCGTTGTCGGGGAAGTAAAACAGCATTGTGTTGTCGAACATCGTCCCGTTCCCTTCAGGAACGTTTTTCAGCTTGCGGACAATTGTGTCGATCAGCGACATGTGACAAACGCGAATATTTTCCCGAACCTCTTCGGCTTTGAGTTTGCCCGCACCTTTGCCATGCCCGACATCGTGCAGGTTGATTTTCTCGGATTCGAGTCCCGGAACACCCGTGTAGAGCGTACCGAGTTCATCAACCGTGAACGTGACGACGTTGGTCATGCCCGAGATCAACGTGGATAACAGAATCTGGGTATGGCCGATCTGACAATCGATAGTGGACAGATCATCAGCGAAATACTTGCTGTCCAGCTTTGGTACGTTTCTTCCGATGACGTCGCCCATCGATTCCAGCTTGTTGTTTCTCTGGCGAATATCCTCCATCGCTTCGGCATAGTTCTTGACCTTCGCCAGTTCAAGGCCCGCAAGATGCTGACTGAGCGAGGATTGTTTGCTGGAAGTGAATTCCAGCACCTTGCGTTCCAGTTCGTACCGGATACGGTCGGCTTTGTTACTCGACACGGACTTGAACAATTCATTGATCGCGACCTTAGGAGACCCGAAAGCATAGTTGGGCTGCTGAGGGCCGCGGGCTGAGAATCCCTTTTCGATCCCGTGAATGTTGCCACGTGCATTGCCACCATCAATCGGGAAGCAGGCGAGTTCGATATGTTCCAGCGGCGACGGAAAAAGCTTCGCCAGTTCAAAATCGACAGTCGCCCACTTGATGGAACTCAATCGTTCATTCGCCGCGTAAACCCCCAGGCAGGACTGCCACGAATGATGTCCGTTCGTACACATTTTTCCCGACAATCCCTGCAGAATTGTCATGTGCTCTTTATGGTCGTTCAGAACACTCATCCATGGCGGCAAGTCGTGTTTGGCGAGATCGACTTCAAACGCCTCTTTCCGAGCCTCTTTCGCCATCTCTTCCTTGCTCAGGCTGGGTGGCACCATCACGCTGGGAAACAGGCCGTTTCCCTTATGCATGAAGATGAAACGCATCGGCGGCTTGCCTTGGTCTGCGGCCGCAAATGCATTCGGCAGGCAGGAAGAAAGAATCGCCGCACCCGTTCCCCATGCGGTGGTCTTCAGAAAATCTCTTCTGGAATTCATGGTCTCACCTGAATTACCGCGATTTGCGGTACATGAAGGAATCGGACGTCAACAGGGAAACTATCACGGCTTTGAAGCTGCCGCCACTTTCCACATAGGCATTATCGGCAGCGATGAGGGTCTGCGAGTCGGACAGCATTTCATTTCGTCCCATGTAGAATCGAAACGCATGACGGATGATCGACTGTCGAACGCGGTCCGATTTGGCCAGACGGTCGATCATCACAAGTGCATCCGTCACTGGCCCGTCGAGTTTCGGATCACCCGCGCCATTGAGAACGCCTTCAGTGTTCACGGTCCTGGTCTTGTAGGTTTCCGCCTCGTTCTTACGACTGGCCCGAGTAATCAGATTCTCGGGATTCTCCAGAGGTTCCTCAGTGCGATAACGTCCGAAGTCATCGTAAAACTCGAAGGGATAGCCCAGCGGATTCATGTGCTGGTGGCATTTCCAGCACGTCGCATTCACGGAACCGGTTACAGATTCGACTCGCTCGCGGAAAGTCATGTGTGGATCCTCGGGAACCTTAGCGTCCACCGTAATCGGCACATCTGGAACTCGGCCCGCCAGCAGCTTTTCCTGGACCCACCGTCCGCGACGAACGGGATCGGTATGGAAGTTGGATGAATGGGCAATCAACCATGCCGGATGAGTCAGGATCCCCTTGCGATTGGCGATCCGGAAGGGCTGAATCACCTGATAATCGAGATTGTCATCCTCACCGTAGCGTCCGTTGACCCCCGGCGTTGCAGACAGGCTGTAGGATTGGGAATACCGGAAGGAATTGCCATGTGCCCAAGGGAACGTCGTGAAGGGTGTGTTCCCCCTTCCGAAGGTATAGGTGAAGTGCTCCATGACCCGCGGCAGTCCATTGGAGTGCGGGCCCTTTCCGAGATCAATGTTATGCTTTTTCAAGAACTCCTGATGCTCTGCAAAGACCTTCTCGGGGTTGTTTCGCCAATCTGTCTCTTTCAGTGTTTCATAAACTTCGCGCCAGCCTGCAATGATCCGGGAACCCTTCTCGTTATCCACGTTGTGGTACACAAAGTACTGGTCCGACGTCAGCAGGTTCTCGAACACGTTTTTGTCGTGTGACAAATGCATCGCCACAACCCGATCCGCTTCCCGGATCAGGCTGCCGGGTGTGGCACTGCTTCCGCGTCCCGGGTTCTGGTAATAGCCGCCACTGCGACCGCTGTCCTTGAAGACCTTGAGAGCGTTGGGATAGCCGAAGAATTCTCGAAAGAAGCGGATGATCTTCGGGTGAGAGATTACTGTGGAATCATTGATGACGGGATCAATCTGTCCTTTGAAGTAATTCTGATCGTCAAGAAGTCGCAGCACTTCCCGTCGGTAATCGTCTCTGGTGTTGAGTCGTCCTTCGGCCGCAGCCTTGACCAGTAGCGGGTCTGGCCCCCAGTCCCCCAGGGCATACGCAATCGCGTAACTGGCCTCACGAGGTGAAAGCATTCTTCGGCCATCGGCGTCCTCTGGACCCTCACCGAATTCGAGGCGATAGAGAAATTCAGACTCCAGCAGGACTGCCACCAGCATCTGACGCAATCCCTCGGTATTACCAGCGACATCAATCGCGGAACGGGTCAGTTCCAGATACTTCGCCAGTTCCGCGTCATCCGCAGGACGCTGCAAGACCATGCCAAACTGAGCCTGAATGGCAGCCTTCAGTGCATCATCCGACGGCTGGGAAGCATTGAGGATAATTGCCTCAAATGCGGCCGGTGTCGGCGGCGAAAATCGGTCGGCTCGATTCTCGAAAAAGTCGGCTTTGAAGTCTCCATTTTTGACACGAGCCGCTCGGATCTGCTTGTGTGACAACCACTGCGCATTGTTGAGCATCACCAGCAGATGCCCGCCGTCGAGCGGAGTGATCGCATAGTCACGAATCCCCGAGCGGTCCGGCAGCACAAACGGATTCGTAATGCCGTAAAGGTTGGTGTATCTGCCGTGAGCCTCACCCTTGAGTCGGAAGATATCGATAATCCGCCCCAGAAAGATCTGCGGGCTGACGAGCCAGCGCCGCGCGGGCGTAAACGGCTTCTCTTTGATTTCGCCACTGAAGAGTTTGTGGTGGTCCACCGAATTACCGTAGTCCGGGTAACGCAGCTTATCCTCGATCAGTGGTGCATTCGATTTCACAAGTTCGCTTCGCACCCAGTCGGCGAGCAGCTTACGTTCCGCGGGATCCGGCTGTTTCTCATCTTGCGGCGGCATCTGGCTGAAGTGGATCTGCTCCTGAAGCTTATTGAGCAGATCCAGTCGCGCCTTTGCGTCCAGGTTCGCGAATGTATCCAGCCGCAAATCCCCTTCACTCTTTTGATCGCTGTGGCAGTCGTAGCAATAGTTGCTTAGAAGACGCTGCACTGGCTGAGGGGCTGTCAGTGGCGACGCATCGCCCCCCCCTGCCGCAGCAAGGGGAATGACAAACGCAATGATCACGAGACAGAAGAAGTACTTCATGGCGTTACAAACAGCGATGCGGCAGGAGCCCACATCACTATTTCGTCTCCTTCAACAGCTCCACCATGGCCTGACCCATCGATTCACCGACATTCATATACGTTTCAGCATTGCCATTGTAATGGCTGTTTCCGCTCCCACCGAGGGACAAGGGGTTGGTATAGACGGTAGCAACATTGCCTTTGAATTCCGGGTACTTGCCGCTTGCCCCATCAACGGCGAGTTGAGCATTGAGGATTTTCCCACCATTCCCTTCGCTCCCTTTCGTCGCTTCACCCAGCGTGGCCAGGACGAACTTGGCGCCAGGGGCGTTGAAATCCTTGCGCAACTGCTGAATGAACCGGACCAGATTCTGCTCGTATTTGCCAGCGTGCCCGGCGTTGCCACCATCCTTTTCGCCTTGCCAGAAGAAGAAGCCTGCGACTTCGTATTCCTTGGCGTCGGGGTAGTATTTGTCGAGTTCCGAAAGGACCTTTTTGGCGTTGGCGGTGTCATCGTCGTACTGCTTTCCGGCATACCAGTCGATGGGCTTGCCATTCTTATCCAGCCAGGGGCCCGGCTCGGTCGCGATCCCTTTCGCCGTATCGACCGTCCACGAATCCGGCCGGTCCTTGTAGCCTGCGTAAACCTTCCCTTCGAATTCAAATCGCTCACTCCCCGGCGGCAGCAGATCCCAGCCGAGGCTCCGGTTGCCGATGCAGCTCTTGAGAATCATGACGGGGGCATCAACCGCATTTCCGACCGCATGCCCGATTCCATATTCAGGCCCCAGGTTGCCACCCTTCACGGTCATCCATTCGTTATTGAAGAGTTGCATTCCGCCCCCGCGTCCAACCATGACACGGACGTTGCGAACATCTTTCCGCTCGGTCCATTTTCCTTCATCGTCAATCAGGTACGAATACTTCTTCTGGTTCTTGACAGCGTTCTCGAGCGACACCTCGCCCCCCGCGACTTTACCCAGACCAACCATGTTGGACTGTCCGAGCAAGATGAAGACCTGAACCGGCCTGGTCATGTCTGCCGGCTTGCCATCAGGTCTGGGAATTTGCGGTTTGGTATCCGCCGCCAACACAGCTTGGGTGGTACAAATGACCGCGACGAACAGCGTTAGCATTGCGAGGGTAGGCTTCCAATTCATGACGCTGACTCCATGGTTGCAGGTTTGGGTTGGAAACTGCGATGTACATCAAGGTTCAGATTCTGGGTTCATCCCAGCGATCTTGTGGGGCATCAGTTTAGAATTTCACACGATGATTTTAACTTCAGTGACCATATGACTCTTGGCCCAGAATTGTATCGAACCGCGAATCCGCGCACAGAATTTGAAGAATTCGCTATCGCCGACCCGAATCCCGCAGTTGTCCTCACTCACCCTGGATGAGGCCAATAATCGGATGTTACCGTTCTTGACGTACCACTTTACGGCTGCTTTGAGCCGTGCTGTGCGGAGTGTCAACCAGACGTTGATTGCACAGAGCCCATCAGCCGGAACGCGCTAGCGTCCGGTTTCGAATGACGTCGGGTTACGTACATGGCCAGAAACCGGACGCTAGCGCGTTCCGGCTGATGGTCGTACATTTATTATTGGGGTCACTCGATCTCAAGCGGGAACGAGTGCCGTCGTTACGGCACAGGCCTCGGCACCAGGCGACTGCGAATTGACCATTCAATTCTCAATCATCCGCCTGATCGCCATCCTTGATCACGAACCGTGCCTTCAGTCGGGCGACTTCCGTTGCCAGACCAGCCGTCGTCACACTTTTCAGAACTTCGTCGAAATCCTTGTACGCGGCCGGGGCTTCGTCCTTAGGATACGTACGACAGTTCGTCATGATGTCTGCCGCTTCGAAGGATTGATCGATCGACCCTTGATCCAGTTCCCGGATCGCCTTCTTTCGGCCCAGGGCTCGACCCGCTCCGTGGTTCACACTGTAGCAACTGATCGCCGCTCCCGGATCCGCCACCATCACACTCGACCCCGCCTGCGGATTCCCCGGCAACAGGATGGGATGTCCTGTGTGCTCATAAATCGTCCCTTTCAGCGCGTGATGCCCCGCCGGGAAGGCGCGTGTCGAACCCTTGCGATGGACCCACGCCTGGCGATTGTCGACAATCTCTTTCCGCGCGATGTTATGGCTGATGAAGTACACCAGTTGTCCGGTTACCCCCGGAATCACTTCCTGAAAGGCTTCCAGAACCAGGGCATTGATGAGCAGGTGATTGATCGTTGCAAAGTTTGCTCCCAGTGCCATGTCGTCCAGGTAGGCATTCGCTTCGTCCGTTCCCAACGGAGCATAAACCAGTTCCCGGTCCTGGCCCGGAAGTGGAATATCCCATTGGGCAAATTTGCTCTGCAATGCCTTGAACTGACCCGACGCCAGAAGATGACCAATCCCGCGCGATCCGCAGTGTGACAGGAACGCCACGCACCCATCCTTCATCCCGAAGACATCGGCTGCCTGACGAGCCCGGTCGCTGTCCGCGATCTGCACCACTTCGCACTCACCGAAATGATTCCCTCCTCCATACGAACCAAGTTGGCTGATCTTGTCCGCGAAGTTCCGGAAGAACCCCTGATCCAGGTGTCGCTGCAACCGTTCACCGAGAGCATCGTGCGTGTCGTCATGACCAACGTGCATCGCATCTTCGCAGTATGCAGCCCATTCGGGAGGAATACCGATCGCCTGACAGACTTCGGCCGAAGCCCCTTCGATCAGGACTCGACGCCCAACGTCAGCCTCAACTTTACGTGCCTTCTTCGCATGCCGCTGACCGCGACCAGCGCCGGTTGGTGTTCGTTCACAGATGGCATTGATCAGAGCCCGGCGAATCGGTCGATCAATGATCGCATCGGCTGGCAGATCCAGTTGAAGCAGACTCATCGAACACTTGATGTCGACCCCGACCGGGCCGGGGTAGATGTGCGTTGGCGAAACCATCACGCAACCGACCGGAGCACCATATCCACAGTGTCCATCGGGGTTCAGAATGAGATCGGTGACTCCGGGTGCCAGTCGTGAATTGATCGCCTGCTGCAGGCAGCCTTCATCGAACGAATCACGAATCGCCTGAGTCCCGATGACGGTGACTGGCTTTGTGTGTCCGTTGGTCGGCAGAATTCCGGTCGCTTCGTCGGTCGCGATGATTTGCGGGGGCATGATTTGTCCAATTCAGAAAACGAAGTCAGCGTGATCGAAAAGTCGTCAATCAAATTCAAGTAAAACAAAACCCAGCACAACGACAACAATTGATGAAACAGATACGTGCTCTATCCATCTGAGCTACAGCCCCGGATTGCCGGCGTGAGCAGGCGAAGCGGTAGAACCGCAATAGGACTGGTGGGACTCGAACCCACGACCACGGGTGCTTATAACCTTGTAGTTCCATCGGCATTCGTTGTACTGGGTATCTCCTGGCGAACGGGACCATTCCCGTTCCATGTGTGAAAAGCACTGTCGACGAGGTTTGTTGAGAGTTCTCCGCTTTCGCGGAGTGGGGTTCGACCCCCACTGGACATGTACTCCCCACGGCATTCGACAGTGCTTGTTACGTTGTCATAATGTCATTCGCTCGATTTCTCGAACCCAGTGATCCTGCGTGAACCGACCAGCCGCGACATCCGCGATCAGCCCGAAGACCTGGTCGCTGAATCCGCCGACGTTGATTATGTCGGATCGCTCAGCCGCCTGCGTTGTCGCATACGGCTGAATGTCGATACAGATCATATTCGCCTGTGGATTGCGTCGCTTGAACAAGGACCATTGCGTCATCGTTTCGGTCACGCTTCCTCCGAAGCGACCGTAGCTTGGTGCGTCGACCCAGGATTCATTGTCTGACACGTACACAATCAAATCTCCTTTCGCGTGACGTCGATTGAGTTCCGTCAGTGGAGCACTGCAGTTTGTTCCTCCCGCCGGCAATGACGACAACTTTGCAGCATTCGTCATCACCGAATCGCGAGGATTCAAATCGCACTTCACAACGTTGGACTCAAACGGAATCACCTCGGCATTCGGATTCTTTCGCAGTAAGGCTGCGGCGACGAGGGCGGCCACGTCAATGCACCGAACTTTCGAAGTCGCGCCTTCCCGGACACCGGTAATTGGCGTTCGCATCGAACCAGAGATATCGGGACAGACATAAATCTGCCCTTTAATCTCTGGAACGTTTTCGATTGCAACTTCCATGGCGTCCTGCAAGGCATTACGAATCAAGGTCGGGATCGATTCCTCAGCGTTCATGAAAGCGGCCAGCAACTGATACGGCAGCACTCGTGAACGAGCGATCTGATCACGATCCCGCAAGCGGTTCGCAATTAATCCAGTCAACTCCTGGTTTTCGAATACGCCGTGTCGCTGGAATGTATTCAGGTTCATACGGCTCGTCTGCCAGGAGGCATTTCGAGCAATCTGACACCAATCCTTCTTCGTCAAAGGGAGTGCCGTCAGCAGTTGGAATGGCACATCTGGAACAGGAACTTTGCCAGGGTTCGTGTTGCGTCGAAACTTTTCGTACTGCTGGACCAGGTCTGGCAGTACTGACGCGTCGTGTTCGCGACCAAGCAGGTATCCAAACAACGCCGTTCGCGACGCCGTCGACGGCTTCGGGTGAACCATCTTAATCACGTCGGCCAGCGACGGGGCGTTCCCGATCGATGCGTGAAACAATTGCTCATCCGTTCGGGTTTCGATCCACTGGCAGACCAGTCGCTTTGGCAACGTTCCCAGGCTCTTGCGTCCCACCACACCAGATCGAATGATCTGCACAAAGTTACGCAGCATCTTGCCGTTGTCGATCACTCGATCAAAAATCTCGGCCATCAATCCCGGACTCTTCACAGACAGAACGGCGCATAGCAGTGCTGGCATATCTTTCATATGGTTTCGCTGGCGTACGTAGAGTGCCGTGCGAGCAATAAACTCTGGTGGCACT
>JBAWWJ010000091.1:0-28937 GCA_037146815.1 Planctomycetota bacterium | reverse complement strand
AAAGGCTAATGTCCTCGAAAACCTCATCCCCCCAAAAAGTCGGATGAACCTGATTGTTATCATGCCACCGTATTGTTAAACCCTGCCGTCGTAAACAGCCGTTAGCCTTGATCGATCCGAATGAGTAGATCACTGACAGTTCGTACACCCGCCACGAGTCCGCCCGACCCGGTGTTCGAGTTCCGCGTGACGAAGTACGATCCGGCCCATCGCGATTGCCACGGGGTGTACACGCAGTATGAATGGACATCGGTAAGTGACGTCGGACGTGAGTTCGCGGGCGTCGTCCTAACGGAATCTGAGTACAGGCGAGTTGAAGACGCCTACATTACGACAGCGATCGCTTTCCTGGATGAATCTGGTGTGCAATCGCTGACGATTTCTGGATTGGAGTGTCACGCGGCAGTATCGCTGCCGTTTGCCGAAGGATCCCCACTCGGACTGACTGACGTCGGCGAGGTGATTCGGCAAATTCTTCGGGAAAAGTTCTGGTGCCGCTTGGAAGGAACGCAGGCTTTCGTGCATGTTGGGTACGATTACTATATGTACATTGGTGTGCCCCTGGCCTGTCCCAATGCGGCGACGTTCGCTGGGCAGTTGGGTCTGTTCGTCGAACCGTTCCGGTCGCCGTACCAAAACTGTTTCTAGCGTGGATTATTGGCGTCAGGGTTTGTTGTGAAATGGGGAAGACAGCCGACTATCATGAAAGCGCCATCGGAAATTGATGCTCTGAGCCTCGCAGGAGAAGATGCCGGAAGCGGAGGGGCTTATCCTTCACTTGGGTTTCGAGCGGTCTGGGATGCAGAACTGGGGAATGGCGACTATTTTGGGCTTTATTGGCCGTATGGTCGCGAGGATCGAGAACCGATTGTGTGTGATATGCTCCACGACGAATGGAGTCTGGTGGTTGCGTTCTCCAATGCCGGAACATTCGTCAAGTGGGTTAAGCTGAATGATGGTTGCCGGGGGGCAAGCGGCAGAAGATCCTGGATTTGTCGGTCGACGATTCCAGGACGTGAAGCCTCTCTTGCAGGCACAGCCTGAGGCGGCGATTTCAGCGTTGCAACAGATCTGTGAGGATTTTCCAGAGTCAGCGGAGTATTGGTACACTCTTGCAGGACAGTTGCGCCGGATTGGCGATCACGTCGGAGCTCATAACGCTGCAATCCGGTCATTCACATCGAATTGGGCGTTCGGAATGCCACCGAACGGCGTGTTGAAGATGGTACAAAACGCGAGCGAGAATACTGACGATCCTTTAACTGCATGCAGCAGACATCTCACGATGAAGTACGGCGGCACAAAGGAAAACACGAACTACGACGTACTGAAGCACTGCATTGCTGCCTACCTGGCTTCGCCAGCTCCCATTCCAGGACTGCTGTTGAATCAGAATTACGGCTACATGATGTTCATGGAGACAACTTCGTTTCAGGATCGATATGGCTTCGACCTTTTGGCCTGGATCCAGGAACACAGTGACTTATGCCGGCAGTACCTTGGTGATTCTCGGACACAAATTTGCTGATCCGTCGGGTATGATTCGTTTCGCGTACGCCGGAAGTCGCTTGGAAGTCGTTGCCCCCACCCGGTCAAGCCGGGTGGAGGGCCGGACGTGATGCTTGCCGAGCGACTGAGGGTAGCTGCTCAGTTGTGATCCCGCCGGGGCAACCGGCATCAGGTTTCGAATAAACGTGACTAATGCGAAATCTTCTGTTGGTCGACAGCGTCGACATCGCCCGTTGGACGACCTCAAATTACCTTATGTGCCGTTGCCACAGTCTTGACATCGCACTATCGCGAAGTATTCTCGACTATTGCTGATTTAATCTATAAAAGTTTGTTGGAAGAGGTATTTCGGGTGCAAGTGTTCTCACAAGAGGAATGGGACCGCATGAGCGCGGCATATCCCCCCGGCACATCTGTAACAGGCGAAGTGATCTCCTGCCAGATTTTCGGCGTTTTTGTCCGTCTCGACCAGTTGCCCGAAGTGACAGCGTTGCTGGAGATCATTCACTTCGACAGAATGGTCGATGCACGTGAGTATCCAGCCAACTATCCATCAGTCGGATCGGCGATCGAAGCACGAGTGCTGGCGTGGTGTGCTAATCCCAAGGACCTTCGATTGACTCAACTCGGCCACCTGAGTTGGATTCGGTGAAATGAAGCGTAGTCAGCAGATTGCGAGCAGGCGTTTGATCGTCGCAGCAAATGAAATCATCACATCCTGAAATTGACCGTCCTGCAGATGGCTCGCCAGACCCAGCCGAGTGCGGAATGAGATTCCACGAGAAATCTCGAGGTTCCTCGCATACCGGATTTCATCAAGTGAGTGTCGTGGTCGACGACGACCTTTGCCAGATAAGCCACGCTGGTTAATCGTTCCATTCCGCTTTTATCCGTGATGCTGGCTAATGGTCCGCCATGTTTCACCGTCAGTGATGATGGAGCAGTGTCGCAATGTTCGCGTGCGATTGTTTCAACCGGCGCGGAAAACGTTTCAGCAGGCAGGTGTTCGAACTTGATCTGCACCTGATGCTCCTGTCGCAAGTCATCCCGGTGAGCTTGGTCAAGATACATGACGACCTGCATTTTGTCGTCGGGTGAGATGCTCAGCAGATGAGTTCGTGGTTGAACCTGGCAACCGAGGTTGGCGGGATCGCTGATATTTCCCTGCCAGTCCGAAAGCCGATGACTTGTTGATTGCCGCGAAGCCGGGACTGGTGGTGCCGCGACGACGACCCCGGCAATCGGTGCTCGAATGGTCAGTTCAGCCAATTGCGATTCCAGCTCCTTCAAGCGACTCTCGATCGATTGCAGGCGTTCGATGGCGAGTGCATGTTCGCTGACGTTCTCCATCGCATGCAAAACGTCGATCTCGGCCAGTTGAGTCCCTCGTGAGACTCGCAGGCGGCGTAACGCATCTTCGCGCTGAAAGTCTCGCAGCCGAACCAGAACCTGACCTTGTTCGACGGTATCGCCGGGACGAACGGCGAACTCTGTCAACTCGCCACCTGCTGTTGCCAGGACATGAACAACATTGTGCGGTTCGACGATACACGGCGCTTCAATTGACCAGGGCAATGGGATCGCCAGGGCCAGTCCGATCAATACCAGCAGCGTGGCCGCGACAAGAGGAGGACGCACGGATTGCACGGGTTCGTTCCTTAACGAGATTGCCAGTCGATTAACATTGGTCAGCATTCGGCCGAGGATTCCTGCCACAGAGACAATCCCCAGCAGATATCCAATCGGTTGCAGCCCGTATGGCTTCAGCATGCTGCACAGAAAGACCAGGATTGTTCCCAGCAGGATCCAGCCGTTGACGGTTGCGGCAATGGCATACGCTGCCAGCCAGAAGGTGGAACCTTGCTGATTCATTGGGTCGCGAGGTCGGGTGACTCCCAGGGACTGTGCAATCACATCCTGCAGGACCGCGTTGGCTCGTTCCCGCAGGTTGGGAATCCCGACCAGATCACTGAGCATGTAATAGCCATCGTATTTTAAGAGTGGATTGGCGTTGAAAATCACGGTGGTAATCGTCGAGACGAAGAATGCATTCAGGCAGAGGTGATTGAGCAGCCCTGGTGTCGTAAACCACCAGCCCAGGATTGCGATGGCAGACAGAACGACCTCAACTCCCATTCCGGCTGCACCGATGCCGATGCGTTGCCACTTGTTGCGAAGCATCCACGAATCCGTGACGTCGCAGTACAGAGTCGGGCTGAAGACCAGCACCATCACCCCCATCTCGTGACACTCGCTGCCGCAATGGCGACAGGCCAAACCGTGTCCAAATTCATGCAAAACCTTGATGGCTCCCATCGTCAGCCAGAGCCACGCCAGATTGTGCCAGCCGAAGAACTGCTGAAACTCGGGAAGACGGCTGCGAAATTCGTCGACGTGAGTCAGGATCAGCAGCCATGTGGAAACCACGAACAGGCTGAAGATGACCATGCTGGCGGGATGGAAGATCCACCCCAGCCATTTGTCCATGCCCTGCAGAGTGGCGTCCGGGTCCCATCCCGAAAACCGGATCGACAGCGGATTGCGCAGCGTCTCGAGTAACTTTTTTCGTCGATGCTTCTGCCCCTGACGGAACAGCGACGCCGATTGGCCAGGCCGTTCGTTCCACAGCAGCTCGCGCTGATGCAGGCTGGTAATCATCTGCTGGACATCCGACAACTGCAGAATCGTTGCTGGAAATTCCTGGGATAAAGCGTCGCGGATCTCTTTCAGACTCCGTTCGCCGTCCAGAAGTTTCATGACAGAGAACTGTTCGGCGGTGACCCGGTGGTATTTCAGACCGATCGGGTCCTTGATGACCCACCATGTTGATTGCTGAAATTCCATTGCCTCCGCTTTCAAATCCGTGCGGCCGCGTAACGGTATCGCCCGCTGCGACGAGGGGACCGCCGCTGAGGATTTCGGTGGTGCGGGAGCGGGAGCAATCATCGTATGACCTTGTGATGCATGAGATGCGTGGTTCCGCATTCGGCTTTACCAGTGCGACTCACCGTGTGCTGGCTTGTTTTTCACCCGTAGGATGCTTCGCTGTCACCACGGTCATCGTCGCCGTCATCCCTGAAATCAGAGTTCCCGCCGAATTGTCGACATCTGCCCAAACTCGCAACTGCCGCGTGACTGGCTGGACGACGGAATCGACAAACACAATCGTTCCGGACGAAATCGACTGTGATGAAGTTTCTGAAGACAAGTCGCTTTCGACCTGGACCCGTGTCCCCGCGGCGACCCGTTCCCGATACGAGACATCGATAAAGCCTTCGACGCGCACACGTCGCGCATTCACCAGTTCCAGTACGGGCTCACCCTGTCGGACTGATTCCCCCTGCTTCTTCAGCACCTTCACAACTTTCCCATCGAACGGGGCATTCACCGAAAATGCTTTTAACTGGGCCGCCGCTTCGTGACGCTTCAGTACCGCGACCTCCTGCTGGTGCCTGGACTGTTCGATCAACAACAGGCTGCGATCATATTCCAACTTGCGAGTTCGGACTTCTGACGTCGGGATGACTCGCTTGGATGTGTTATTGAGTTCCGTCGCCTGTTCGTATTCCAGTCGAGCCACATCGCTGGAAATGACCGCATGGCGGATCTCGGCATCGTTTTCGGCCTGCTTTTCTGCGACCGCCAGTGCCGCCTTAGCGAGTTCATCATCGAGTTGAATGACGCGTTGGCCAGTCGTGACCTGATCCCCTTCCTGCGGGACCGTGGCAATTGAGCCCGACTGATTGGCTGACAACGTCACCTGCCCTGCCGGTTTGATGCGACAGTTGATCAGGCGAATGTTCGCTGCCGATGGCTCATCGCTCTGTGCGATCGAAGCGCAGACAATCATCAGCAGTCCTGGAATTGCCAATAGCATTCTTTTCCGCAGATCCCCGCATCGTTGAGCCTGATCGTTTTTCGAAGATATTCTGTTTTGCATTTTTTGTTCTCTCGATGCCGCGGTGTTTCAATCTTTCCTGTTGGTCTCAGAACCACAGGGCTCGTTGCAAGAATTCGATCAGTTCCCCGAACAAGACATAACCGACGCTGGTGCGGCCACAGTGCAGTTTGGCGCGGACTTCAGCACCGATGCGTCGCGATACAACTTCTCCGTCGGACAATCCGGCTCGCACGGGCACAACGGGTTGACCTTCTGACGAGATCACGGATCGCGTTGCGACCTGATTCAGCGTGGCGTGGTGAGTCTGTTCCGGCGCTGTCACAAGGAGAAAATCCACCGGCAACGCGGAGTCAGAATTGTGCCGAGCCCGCAGCAGATGTCCCATCCGATGTTCCGCAACATCCAGTTCCAATTCCCATGGCCCGGTGTCATCCATCACTTCCAGCAGAATATCTCCACGTCGTACAGGTCGTTGACGCAGGTTCTGTTCAACATCAAACGTGGAAACGGTCCCGCTGATGGGGGCCGTCACATTCAGAAGCTCCTCGCGTTCCTTCAGCACTACCAATTGTAAGGCCAATCCCTGGAGTTCGATTCGTGTTCTGGCCAGGTCCCCTTCGATCCGATATGTCCGTTCGCTCGACTGCTGGCGAATTGCTTCATCGCGTTCGGCCAGGAGTGCAGAGAGGAGTTTTCGCTTTTCCTGCATTTGACTTTCCGTCGTGATCAATTCCGTTCGCAGTTCGTTATTCCGCAGTCTGACGAGCAGGTCCCCCTTGACGACGTGTTGACCACTCGTCACCAGAACGTCCACAACTTCTCCGTCGAGCGGTACAAAAATCTCTCGACGGACAACAGGCATCAAACGCCCCTGCCCCTCAATGCGATGATCGACTCGAACCAGCGCCAACATCGCCAGCAAAGCCGCCAGCATTACCAGGGCCATCAGAGTCTTGATCAATTTGCGACCCTGTAACCACTCTGTCATCTGACCGAGGAACTGCCACAGTGGCAGCAGGAACAGTGATTGATGTTTACGAGCTGTATCCAGGGCGGCCGACGCATAGGCGGTGAACCAATCCACTCGTTCATTCAATAGAGCAGACGGCTCGCTCTGGGCAAAGTGCTCCAGGACGACGCAGCCGAAAACTCGACCGGGTTCCTGCGGGCGATGATTTTCAGGCGTCGTGGTTTCCAGCAGCAGAGACTGACGCAGCGGCAGGACATAGACGAGACGGGCACCGCTCTCTTGAACGAAGTCCGCCAGTCGCTCTTCCAGTTGAGGGGCCAGCAGTTCCATTGAGCCCGTATATTTGACAGGAACGCCGGACTGAATCACTTCACGCGACAGATTCACCATCGATTGCACGAGGTTCGCTCGCGGATGAACCGATTCCTGCCCACTGACGGCTTGCACGGTAATCCGTTTGCCACGCTGTATCAGCACACTGATACGGTCGCACGCGACCAGAGTGCGACCTTCGTTGGCGGCAATCGTGGCGACGGCCGTAACATCCAGGCTGCGTTGCAACTGCAGTCCAAATCGAGCCAGCGGTTCCGAAAGTCCTGCGGCGACTGCGGGGGTCGGCTTCTTACTTCGGTCGAGATACAACGATGCGTACCCCGCCATCTGTTCCACGAATTCCATGTAGCCACTGCGAGCGGCTTCAGGAACATCGGGACGCTGAAAGATTTCGATGATGGCCCGGCAGGTTCCGCTCGACTGAACCGCCGCCATGATCAACAGAAATCGTTCAGGAAACGTCAGCAAGGAATCATCGTCTGTCGGGACTGCTTTCGTCTGAATGTTGGCTGCGATGTCGGACAGCAGTTTCTTGTGAGCGGACTGGTCTGCGATCACGTTTGTCAGGCCAATTGTCTCCAGATTGACGCCACACCCTAATTGCAACTGTCCTCGTTGCAGCAGCCAGATCGCTCCAGCCGGGGCACCGACTGCGGTGACAACGCGCAGCAGGAACTGGGGCAGGAATTGGTCTGGGGCAATGCCGCTGACAGCAAGCATTTCCACTTCACGTGCCATGCGAGTCACCAGTTGTTGAGGTGATTCGGTGGGACGCGATAACGGAGGGGCTTCGTTCATGGTTAAGTCTCCGTCAGTTCGAGGCATGGATCCAATCCCATCTGGCTGTAAGCCGTAATCCGTTGAGTTTCGCGGGTCAGTAATTCACGCCGTTGCTTCGCTTGCGACGTCTCGATCTGTCGCTGAGTTCGCTGAAAGAACGGCAACCAGACTCGAGCCGAGACCTCACCAGTTTTTGCAGGTCGCGCCTGTTTTTGCCGTCTGGCGAGGACATTCGGGTCGAGAACATTCAACAGTTCATCTTCCAGCGATAGCCAGAACTGACAGGAACCGGGATCACCCTGCCGGGCTGTTCGTCCGATCAATTGTCGATCAATCCGAATCGACGAATGCATCTCTGTCGCGATGACGTGCAGGCCACCCACCGCGCGGGCTTCTTGAGCAATATGAATGTCCGTTCCGCGTCCTGCCATATTGGTGGCGATGGTGATCATTCCCAATTGCCCGGCGTGGCGGATCAGTTCCGCTTCACGCTCATGCTCATAGGCATTCAGAAGTTGAAACTTGAGGCCTCGCTGACGCATCAAGTTTCCCAGCGCAACCGAGGCCGCCACCGAAAGTGTTCCGACAAGCAGTGGTTGACCAGTGGCGTTACGTGTGACAACTTCTTCAATGACGGCCAGTCGCTTGGCCTGCATGGTTGCAAAAATCCGTGTCGGCAGGTTGCGGCGCAGGCAGGGACGATTCGTGGGGATGACGATCACTTTGCGGTTGTAAACATGTTTCAGTTCGCGGCCGGCGGGGAGTGCGGTACCCGTCATACCTGCGACATGCGTATAAAGACGGAAGAAACTTTGCATGGTGATGCGAGCGGCTTCACCCGTGGCGGGGGTAATTGGCAGGCGTTCCTTCGCTTCGACAGATTGATGAAGTCCTTGTTCCCACTTGCGACCCTCCATGATCCGGCCGGTCGATTCATCGACGATCTGCACTTCGTCCTTCACGACGACATAGTCGCGGTCTCGCAGAAATCCAAATTGAGCGGTCAGCGCGTGCTCGACAGCCTGATAGATCCGGTCCGTATTGATCGAAGCCAGCATTGTCGATTTTGACTGCAACAGAATTTTGCGGCATCCCGCTGTCGTTAGTTCTGCGTGACGATGCCGCGGCTCATAGATGAAATCGATATCACTCTGCAGGCTGCGAATGACCTGCTTGCTCCAGCGAAACAGAAAGACCTTGGCAGAATCATTGGGATCGACCAGTCCAATAATCAGCGGGGTTTTCCCTTCGTCAATCAGAATGCTGTCTGCTTCGTCAACCAGTGCAAAGTGGTGCCCTCGTTGTACGCAACCTGGGGGAAGTTCCTGACTGTGGTCAGGCATGGAACAGAATCCCGCCGGTCGCTGCAGACGATCTCGCAAGAAATCGAAGCCCATTTCCTGGGCGGTACCGTAGGTGATGTCCTGAGCATACGCGTGGCGGCGTTGATCTGGAGTCGACGTTGGCGAAACATGTCCGACAGTCAGCCCCAGTCGTTCGTAGAGTGGCCGCAGTAATTGGATGTCGCGACCAGCCAGATAGTCGTTGGATGTCACCACATGGCATCCCTTACCCGTCAGGGCATGCAGGAATGTTGGCAGGGCCGCCGTCAGTGTCTTCCCTTCGCCGGTCTGCATCTGCGCGATCTGACCGGACAGCAGGGCGATTCCACCAATGATCTGTACAGGAAAGTGACTCATTCCGAGGACTCGTCTCGATGTCTCGCGGACCAGGGAAAAGGCTTCGGGAACCAGAACGCGAAGTGGTGTTCCCGTTTGAGCTTTCCAGCGAATCTTTCGAGCGGCGATGGTCAATTCGCTGTCGGACAGTCCGACGAGAGTCTCGGACTGCGTGATAATCCGCTCCGCCATGTCTCGCAGTGTCCATAACCGGAGAGCCGGAACGGGCGAGGCGAGTGACAGCAGGAGCGATTGAAGTGACATGTTGTGGTTGATATGCGTTTTTCGGCCCAAGGGGCCATCCGTTCACCCAGCCCGGCCCTTTCGGACCGGCAATCCGTCGCGTGATAAGTCGTGTTCTGAGGCCCAACGGGCCGGTCGTTCGAGAATGTGTCACGACTTGTTGTCGGGTTCGAGCCATCAGCCGGAACGCGCCAGCGTCCGGTTTGTACCGTTGGCTAGGACGTAACGACTGATGGAACAACCTTCGCCGTGAAACCTTACTTCGCTACGATGCTGAACAGGGACTTCACAGTCAGTGAGGGAGTCGAGTTATCCGTCACTGTCAGCGTCTGTGCACCCAGGGTGCCAAACTTGTAGCTGAAGACATGAACACCCGCGTCATTCGCACTGAACGAATAGCTCGGGCTACCACCCTTTGGATCAGTGCTGGTCAGCGTCACTTTGCCACGATAGCCGGTTGCAATGTTGCCATAGGCATCATAGACCGTCACCGTGATGTTGATGCTGGATGACAGAACAGCAGTCGTCGGAGCCGAAATCACCAACTGGGTTGCTACACCAGCACTGACAACGATTCCCGACTGGGTCCCGAGCACCGTCGCCGATGCCGCGTCCTTGACCGTAATCGATTGAGTCCCCGAGGTCTTCAGCGTGGCCGTGAACGTGTGAACCCCGTTGTCCGCTGCGGTAAAGGTGTAGCTGGCAGGCAACCCGGCCTTCACGTCGCTGCTGCTGAATGTCACCGTTCCGGTATACCCCGTGACGACATTCCCCTGAGCATCCTTAGCCGTGACGACAAACGTCTTGGCAGTTCCGGCAGTCGTGGCTGTGTATCCAGTTACGCTGAACGAGGTCACCGCAGCCACGGATGGCGTTACGACGATTCCCGAGACCGTCGAGGTCATGCCTGCCGTCAGAGTATCTGTCGCCGTCAGTGACTGAGTCCCGGCCGACTTCAAGGTCACGCTGAAAGTATGAACGCCGCTGTCTTTGGCGGTGAACTTGTAGCTGGCAGGAAGAACGGCCTGGAGATCGCTGCTGCTGAGTTGCAGCGTTCCCGTGTAATTTGTCACGAGGTTGCCGTAGGCATCCGTGACAGTAACGGTCACATTCTGAGCGGTCCCCGCGGTTACAGCGGTGGCGGTACTGATCGCGAACTTGCTTGCGGCAGCAGCCTTGACGGCCGAAGTGAGGCTTGCCGTATTGGCACTGTTCACGCTGTCCGTGAATGTAATCGACTGAGAACCAGCCGTCTTGAGTGCGGTCGTAAATGTAAAGGATCCCCCTTCAGCCGCCGTAAACGTATGGCTCGCTGGCAGTGATGCCTGGGCATCCGTGCTCGAGATCCTAACTGTTCCGGTATAACCGGTGACCGCGTTTCCGTAGGCGTCTGATGCCGATACCGTGACAGTGAAGACTGCGCCGGCCGTCGTGTTGGAAGCCGACGACGACTTCGTCGTGAATGTGCTGAATTGTGCCGGGGTGATCATGACGTCACGCTGATAGTACGTCATCGTTCCGACTTGGTAGTACTGAGGAGTCACCGGGGTTGTCGTGTCAGCGACAGTGATGTCCTGTCCACCGGCCGACTTGTACGTGATCTGGAATGTATGGGTTCCAGCGTCGGCAGCCGTGAATGTGTACGTTGCAGGCAATGCCGCCTGTGTATCACTGCTGGCGAATGTGACTGTTCCGACGTAATCCGTCGCAATGTTTCCATAGATGTCACGAGCGGAAACGGTAAAGTTTTGTGTGACCCCGGCAACAGTGCTTTGCAGCGGTGTGACAGAGAGAGAAGCGACCGCAGCCGATGAGACCGTGATCCCGGTCTGAGTGAATGTCACACCTGGGTTGTAGTAATCACGGAACGTGACCGATTGTACTCCCGACGTGTACAGCGTAACCGGAATATCTTTCACGCCAGCGTCTGCAGCAGTGAAGTACACGTAGTTGACCGAACGACCATCAGACCCTGCTACGGCAACCAGGCCTGTGTAGACTGTCGAAACATTGCCATACGCATCATAAACCGTCATGTGAGCGGTCTGGGTTTGTCCTGCAACGGTGTTATTTGGAATCGGATCGACAACGAAACGAGCTCCCCAACCGGGTGTGACATTGATCGTTTCGCTGCCCAGGATTGCCCCTGTGGCGACGTCACTGGCGGTCAGTGTTTGCGCCCCGATCGTCGTTGGGGTCACGGTAAAGGTTCCCACTCCATTGACCAGTGCGGCATCAGCAGAGGTGGTCGCGCCAGCATCGGATGCGGAAAGATGGACAATTCCGTTGTAACTGGTTGCGACGTTGCCGTAGATATCACAGGCAGTAATTGTAACGGCATTCACCGAACCGACGAATCCACCGCCACCCGTGACCGACAGCGACACTGCCGCCGCAGGAGTCACGTTGATCGCTCCCGATTGACCAAGAATCCACGTCTGGGCACCGTTGACCAACGTGGTTGGAAACCATTCTTCCGCAACGACAGTCCACGGGCCAACGTGCTTCATCGCCACGGAAAACGTGTGAGTGCCAGCATCAGCGGCCGTGAAGGTGTAATCCGTTGGCACTACAGCAAAGTTCTCAGGACCGACGATGATGTGGTTGGGGCCTCCAGCCAAAAAAGTGACAGTTCCAGTGTAATTTGTGCTGGTATTCCCATAGGCATCGAGCGCTGTGACAGTGACATCAAAGGCATCACCGGCAACCGCAGTCGTTTGCAGAGAGACAACCCCAAACTTGACTGTTCCTCCGGCGACGACATCCACCGTTCCGGAGGTGTCAGGCAGGAACGGCGAATTCACCGTGTACGTTCCCTGCCCTGCAGTAAACAGCGTCGCAGCATTTGTAATGGTGTGAACACCATTATCCGCGGCGGTGAATGTGTAAGAGACGGGCTTTGTACCCGGTGCCCCCATGACGCTGACTGTTCCAAGGAACCCCGTGACGACGTTGCCATCGGCATCCAGCGCTGTGACCGTTACTGAGAACGGCGTTCCTGCGACCGCTGACCCAGAGGTTGTCACCGAGATCTGAGTTGCTCCCGCCAGGAGCTGAACATCATTGTTCGCATTCAGCGTGATATTCATTCCACCGCCGACTGTCGCAACGCCTGAAACGATGTCGAGTGACCCATCACCGTTGATATCGCCAATCGCGATGGGAGTCCCCGCGGCGGTTCCATAATTCGTCGGCGCATAGAATCCGCCATTCCCGCGACCGAGCAGAACCGTCCCATTGTTGGCAATCACATCCTGGTGGCCGTCACCATTAATGTCTCCCGTCTGAATCCGCGAAGCCCCCGACACGTTGTAGGTCGTCGGAGCGAGGAAAGTGGTTGTCCCAGTCCCCTCGAATACGGAAATCTGGTTGCCATTCACGGCGACCAGATCCAGCTTGCCGTCGCCATTATAGTCGGCCAGCTTCAGGTCTTGAGTCGACATACCAATGTTTTGAGCACCCGCCGAGACGAAGGTTCCATCGCCATGCCCCATGAGAACTGCAACGTATCCGCTACCATTCGACTGAACGAGATCGAGGTTACCGTCACCATTGACGTCGGCACCTTCCACCTGCAAACCGGTTGGACCGATCGCCAGGTTATGTGATGGCAGGAATCCACCGTTACCGTCGTTGATGAAGAGCTGCGTTGTTCCGCCGTACGAGAAGCTGGCAGTGAAGACATCGTCGAACCCGTCGTTGTTGACGTCGCCAACTCCAATGTCGTTCGGATAAGCACTCGCGTAGTAAGCAATCGGCGTCTGGAATGACCCGTCGCCATTCCCCTTGAGCAAGTCGACGTTGTAGCCCTCGACGGTCATGATGTCGAGTTTTCCATCGTGATTGAAGTCGGACACGGCGAACTTGGTACCCGTTCCGCCAGCGGCCGAATTGACTGCGGTCTGGAACGTGCCATCCGCATTCTGAAGCATTACGCTGACGGATGAAGTTCCGGAATTCAGACCAACGACATCCTTCAGTCCGTCACCGTTGACATCGGCGATCTGCACATCGGTCAGGGTCGCTCCAGGATCAACATTGGTTGGCAGAGACATCGTCAGCATCAGCCGTGGCTCAAGCATCTCGATGCAGGCCGGTGCGTGTGATCGGGGCTGCGATGAGCGCCGTTTGTTCTGGCTGATCCGTCGTGAACGCAGGGCGGTCTTGTTGTACAGATTGCGAAGCCAGTGAATGACCATGTCTCGGTGTCCAGAAATGAGGTTTGGGCCGCAGCCCGATGAGGGGAGATACAATTCGCGATGCGTAACATTCACTGGCGTAGAGGCTTAAAAATCTCTTTCGCCCGCCAGGTTTGAAATCCCGATCAACCCCGAGCAGTGAACTTCCCGCTTCAATCTCTCCATCCAGAACCGTCAGGACACAGGACACGAAATTTTGAAGAAATTGCATTTCTTCGTCAGACGGCCGTTTTTCAGCGAGTTCCGCCAAAAGTAGCCTTCACGCTCCAGAGGGTACATACGTTGGGAGGAACTCTGCTTAAGCGTCTTGTCTGTGGGCGACTGTTCACTCGCAAATTCTCTGAATCTGTCTGTTTTCGGCCCGCTTGGGCCGAAACGCGCTCCGAAAATGATCTCGAAGCGATCACAGAACCTCGGAACCAAAATTCGGAGGATGTTCCGCAGTAGCCTTCACGCTCCTGCGTGAAGAAAGCCGTTTGCGAGTCAGCGATCAATACGCATCTCGCGCTACTACCAACCAATGATATCGTGCCCAAATCGATCGCAATTTCAACTCCGGAAGCAGCTTGACAACAGTTCGTTGCGATGTAATGTCAGACGCTGTCTGTAATGAGAAATCGAACTCTGGTGCTTTGGGAAAGAACCGATGGATGGCCACTGCTGCGAAGAGATGCGCCGTCAAGTGACGCGAGTTTGTGGGCAGCATCCTGATCGTTTTGATTGCCCAGATTGCCTCGTGCATTATCGCGAGAACCGCCATGAGTATGGGTTAATCGTCCACGATGGCGGATCGTCCTTTATTGTTATCCAATACTGCCCATGGTGTGGGACCTGTTTGTCGGATGAAGGTTCTGGGAACGGGTGACTGATCTGGTCAGCGATCACACCCGAGATGCGCCGATTGAGGTCAATCGGAATGTTGCCGATTAACCAGCCGTCTGTTCACAACCAGCTGACTTAACGTGGGACAGTGCAAGCGACTTCGACTTCGCCAAGAGTCAAGGAACTTGACCGACAGTCTCTGGCGGCACAAACTACTGGCATCTTGGGATGCCCACTGACAAGGTTCGGGCTCGTTTCTATTGTCACTCGTCAACAGGGTCCATCGATGATCACAGCATCCGAACTGGCTGGCATGTTCGCAGCACACGCGATTTGGTGCGTCTCGGATGGCGATACGCTGATTCCGATGCTCGCGTACACAAACGATAACGACCAGCGTCAGATGGAACGACTCGCGCATGAGGATCTGGGAGCGGCGGTTGAGTCTGGCAAACTCAAGCTGGCAACAAATGCTATGGATGCCAACGATGCGGCACTGATTTACGATGGTCGTATTAAGGTGGGTAATGAGAAGCTCGATGCGATCATCATTGAATTGCGCGCCTACTTCTCGCCTGATTCGACCGCAATCTTCGCGGTTCCGTACACGCCCGGAGTCAGCGGCCGGTTTCGCGTACATAAGCCCAAAGTGCTGGCGTGGGAAAACTGCGATGACTTTGACTTGGGTCAGGCCATTGAATCGTTTTTTACGGGAGTCGCAGGCCACGAAAAGGGAGCCGCGATCTGGAATGAATGTCTTGACGAGTCAAAATAGGCGGTATACGGACCAGGGGTCAGGGGCAGATCACCAGTCCCTTCTTCCATAAGTGCGGTGTTGTCGACTTTTTGAGGTCTACGCCGAAAATACCAAGAAAGGTTTTCATGAGCTGGGACGTAATGGTCTTCAACTACAACGGTCTGCCTCCGAATGACTTCGCCGACCTCCCTGAAGATCACAAACCCGATCCGCTTGGCCCGGCGAGAGGCGTCCGTGAAGCGATATCGAAGTACTTACCGGGTGTCGATTGGTCAGATACTGCGTGGGGCATCTATGGCGGCAACGGATTCTCGATTGAATTCAATGCCGGCGAAAAAGATCCCATTGAATCCATCATGCTGCATGTCCGTGGCGGAGGCGATGCCATTACGGAAATGCTGCAATTCGCCACTCCAATGAAGTGGTCGCTTTTCGATTGTTCTACGGGCGAATTCCTGGATCCCACAGCTCCGTCGCAAGAAGGATGGGAAGGTTTCCAGTCTTTTCGGGACAAGGTGTTTGAGCAATACCGCGCGGAAGAAGGCGAGTAACAAGTCCATGTCTGAAACGTACCAGGACAAACTTCGTGAAATACTGGAACGCATGCCAGTGTCCGACGCACCGGCACCTTGGTCGGTGATTGGTAGTTCTGCCGTTGGTGGGCTGACTGCAGTCGGATTCGTTCCTGGCACGGACGACTTACTGGTCGTCTCCAGACAGGGACGCGGATTATTCGACACACGGACTGGCGAAAAGCTTTCTCGCGACTATGAAGAGTTCTTTGAGAATCGCGATCAATCTAACCTCACTGCTCCCGGCATTGGTCGTGCCAGCGGTTCGATCGTCCCTCTCGCTGGACTTTACGGCGGTGGTCTATCTCGCGTCACATCCGACGGGTGGACCATTGAAGTCATTCAATTACCTTGGCCTCGCCACGTTCTGTATTTGTCCTCGAACTACAAGCCCTGTTACGACAACTCTGGAAGCGCCTGGAAAATCTGTGACGACCGACCATGTGAATTCCGGAGTGCTGGATTCTCACCCTCCGGTCGAGCTTTCGTTTTCGCGACTTCTTGTGAGCTTGTCATTTACGGTAGGTAACACTCGCCGGCCATCGCACCAAAGTAGCCTTCACGCTCCTGCGTGAAGTTAGCCGATTGCAACTTGACAACTGCGTCACTCCATCGCCGCAACGACAGAATCGCCGAAGCAGATTGTTGTCGCGCAGCCAGCGTGAAAATATTCTTTTCGGAATAGGTTTCTCACGGCGCCGCAGAGATTTCACACAATGCAGTGATCGGCACAGGAACTGTCTACTTCTTTCGTTCGTACTGAAACGTCAGCGTTCCTTCTGCAATCGCAACATCCTTGATCGCTGCCAGCAGGGCTGCTCGGTTGGCTCGGTCCGGGGACAGTTTCAGTTCGGACGACAAGGCGTAGACCGTGACATGATACTTCTTCACGCCAGGACCTTTGGAACACATCGGGTCGTATTCGCGACGGTTCTTGTCGTTAAGGCCGAGTTGTCCGACGTCCTTGACGTTCTTTGGAATCTTGCTGGAACTGGCCGGAATGTTGTACAGCAGCCAATACGATTTGATGTCGTTCCCCGGAGCAAAGTGCCAGAGGTTCAGTGCGTAGAATTTGGTCTCTTTCGGTGCGCCGGTCCATTCGATCGGTGGCGAAGAGCGTTCTCCATCACACGTGTATTCCGCAGGCAGGTTGCCATCCGCTTTGATGGCGGAACTGGTAACGACCAGTTTCGGCAGTTTGCTGTCGGGAATCGCGGCAGATTCGCCTGCTGATGATGGCTCATTGCGTGGAGGACGCTGCCCGTCGCGCGGTGGTGGTTCGTCTCCGGGACGTGGCGGGCGATTCTCTCCCGGACGCGGAGGCCGGCCTTCGCCAAGTCGCCCTTCACCGGGACGCGGAGGTGGTGGAGGTGGTCGTCGATCATCTCCACCACCACCTGGTCCTCGACGTCGAGGAGTGTAAGATTCTGAGGTCGACTTACCATCTGTATCAACGAACGTAAACTTGGCCGATCCATCATCGTTCAGAATGTAGGCGACGGTCCCCTTCTTGCCGCGAACGTCGTAGGTCAGCAGATAGCTTCCCGGCTTGGTCTGCTTGAAATCCGTGATTTTGGCCCCCTGCAGTGGTCGCAGGTCGGGACGGACTGGTTCTGCTCGCGGTTGTGGATCGACCTGGCCACCTCGTTCGACCACTTCACCATAGAACCCGCCGTTCAGGTACGGATATGTCTTGGTCGCGTGATAGTGGTAGTTCCCTTTTGCATCCTTATGGCCATTCAGTGCGTCGAGGTTTTTGACCTTCGATCCATCTGGTTCTTCGTAACCGTAGATCGGATAGCCATCCAGCGCATAGGCAATCGGAAGTCCCTTGCCGACGGTCTTTTCCAGATGGACCGGGGCGATGTGATAGTGATAGTCGTCGGCTCGACCACAATGCCCGCCGAATTCGTCGAGTTCGCCAAACTGGTAAGCGTCGTCACCACGATTGTTGAGCGGGTTAAAGATCGGGATGCCGTTGGCGGCTACCGCGATGGCACCGCGTAGAAAGCGATCTTTCGTTGACGCGGGAGTCTTGGCCGGGACGGGATGCAGCGGGATCTGCCAGGCGTTGTCCCCCGTGTATTTTTGAGGGAGTGGGACCTGCTGCTGCCAGGAAGTGATCCCCACCATCATCTGATGATCGGGAATTCCATTGGATTCGACATAGAAGTACCGATCGTCCCAGCGAGTCTTGATTGCCTTCAATTTGACAAAGGCTTCAAATGCCTTGGTCATTTCAGGAGCGTTGCCCTGTCCCACCTCAGTCCCTTTCTTGATCGGATCGCGCTGAGCCAGCAGGAATTCCTGGAATTGTAATAGATCAGGGATTTGCCCTTCGTCCGCTGCTGTCGCTTCCGCGTCGGAATACAGCAGATTCCGCATTTCTGCAATGACCCGAATTTCGGCCATCCGCCGCTCGATCCATTGCTGGTCTTCCGGTTGAAGCAGTTCGATCGGGAGGGTGACGAGTGATTCATCGGCTCGCCGGATCTGCACCTGACCATCCCGTGCCATCACAAACGTACCACGTTCACGGAACGCTCCCGAGGCCGCGATCCAAGTTCGCTCCTGCGACTTCGCATCTGTCGTACGATGCGAATGGCCCGGATGGGCTTGAATTGGCAGGGGGCCAAACACTGCCGCTGCGAAGAGGGAACAGAGCGACAGTCGATACAAGGATTTCATGAGTCGAATTCCGGAAGAGATCATGGATACGCATGGAATATTGCGCGGTGTGACAGGCGTTGTGTGACATGTCAACCGGTTTGGTGTTACTTCGATCACCTATCGCTTTGGCTTCTTGGGAGGCGCATCGGGAACAACGTTGTTCAGGTTTGTGTAATCGATTCGCTCCTTGCCATCGGGGGGACTCTTGACCATGTGTCGAAAGATCACCGTGTTGTCCAATTCGATATCGTCAGACCAGATGAATTTGGCTCCTTTGAAGTCGGTTTCAAAGTACGGTTGCTTTGGGCCGACCTGCTCTTCCGTGTACTCCTTCGCATTTCCCCACTTGCTGTCGTCGAAATCGACTGCAAACCAGTTGTCGGGGATCGGCGTATTTTCGACGCGTGGATTCTTCGTGTTGCGATCAATGGGGCCTCGCGAGAACTGCTTGGCCTTCCAGTCGGCGTTGGTTACGGTTCCATCGCCAAACTTCAGAATGAAACCGCCGTCTCCGATATTCGTGTTGGCATATTCCATTCCCGTCTTGGGGTCGGCGTTGTCCTTTGCCATCACGGCGATTGTCATGGGATAGGCTGGCAGGATGTCGACCGAGATCACGTTGTGAGGGATAAACTTGATCGAATCGACCGCGACCAGTTCTCCGTTCACATACAACATGAACCAGTTGTCGGCATAGACGTTTGCCTTGATGGTGTCTGACATCTGCGGTTTTTTCGGTTTGCCGGGATTCGGCCCCGCCGGACGATCGTTTTGGCGCTGAGCCAAGGCGATGACCGAGAATGCGAGACAGACGAGTAAACCAAAAACCAGTGTCATTCGTTTCATTGATACGAGCTTTCGAATAAGGCCGAGTGCCGATTCATGTTGCAGAAAGATCTTTCCGGAACATGATTGATTTCCATTATTGTTGACCAGGACGCGCAGGTCCGTTTCGCGGTCCAGGCGGCCGGCCTCCCGAACCACCTGGCCCTCCTGGACCGGGGCGAGGTCGAACGCTGACTTGTGAAAATTCCTGCTTGATTCTGGCCAGTTCCGCTTGAAGCCGACGCGTCTGGTCGGCCTGGTCATTAACGAGATCCATTGTTTCGTGCGGATCTTTGACGATATTGAACAGCGAGACTCGACCGGCCGATGTTTCAATCAATTTCCAGTCACCATCAAACAGGGAGCAGTCACTCCCTGCGATGACAAACGGACCTCGCACCATATCTTTTCCATGGCGAATGGCGGGCCAGATGCTCTTTCCGTCAACTCGTGCCGCATCCATAGAAACGCCGACGGCCTCGGCCAGCGTTGGATAAAGATCCTGTGCTGACATCGGCTGGTCCACGATGGCTGCCGAGTGAAGCTGTTCCGGCCAGCGCATGAAGCAGGGGACACGGATTCCCCCCTCATAGACCGATCCTTTTCCTCCCCGGTAGGGTGCGTTACGCCCGGACTGATCGGCTCCATTGTCTGAGAGGAACACGACCAGCGTGTTGTTGCGAAGGCCATGTTCATCGAGTGCTTCGAGGATGCGACCGATGGAGTCATCGAGCGCATCGACGACCGCGGCTCGCAATCGTTGTGCAGAATTCAGATGAGGATATTTCGACAGAAAGCTTTCAGGAGCCGCAAGAGGAAAGTGGGGTGCATTGAAGGCCACCTGTAAGTAAAACGGCTTCGCTGCATCGCGTCGCTCAATCAGTGAAATTGCTTCATCGGCGAGCAAAAAGGTCGAGTAACCTTCTTCACGAACTGTGGCCCCGTTGCGCTGCCAGTCAACATCGCCGCGCCGGTTGGTGTGCTGGTAGTAATCTACTTCAGGCCCTTCGAATCCGTAGAAGTGATCAAAGCCACTGTGTAGCGGAGGACTCGCGGTACCGAGATGCCACTTGCCGACGAGCCACGTCTGATAACCGGCCGCACGAAGAGTTCGAGGAAGCGTTGGCAGATTCGCTGGCAGGCCAGGTTCGCGAGCTCCCAAGGCATGGGCAATTCCATAGCGGCGCGGCATCTGTCCGGTTAACAAGGCCGCTCGGGCGGGACTGCACAGGGGATAGCCGTAATAGCGCTCGAACTCGACACCCTCGCGCCCCAGACGATCGATGTTTGGTGTCCGGGCGGCACCGCCACGCGAACCCAGATCTCCGGACCCGAGGTCATCCGCGAACAAGATTAGAATGTTGGTATCAGCCCCCGGCGCAGTCCCGATCATCCCACTCAAGACGAGTGCAGCAATCGTTAGCGTCCGAATCAGGGTCTGCATTCCGTCTACCATTGTGGGTGAGCGTCGTCTGAATCAAAGGGGGCAGTGGCTGCCTGGGGGGAATAACAATTGTGAGGGAATGAAGACCGAATGTTTTTTTGAAACGTGCGAATTGCGAGTCACGGCCGAGATTTCGAGTTTGACCATCAGCCGCTGGGCGCTAGCCCATGGTTCAAACCGGACGCTAGCGCGTTCCGGCTGATTGATCGAACAAGCAATCGTTCCCAGTTAGCCGCGAAACGCGGCTAACTGGGCGATCATTCAACATTATTCGGGGCGACGTGGGCGTTCGCCTCGTTCACCCTGGCCACCGCTTGGTGGTCCCCCTGGCCCGCCAGATCCCGGACCACCTGCACCTGGTCCACCGGGACGTCCGCCGCCACCGCCGGGACCTCCACCCTGGCCACCTTGACCAGGAGGCCCTGCGTGTCGCTTGATGAAATCATCAATGAATTTCTGCAGCTCGTCTTTGCTCAATTTGCCGTCTTTGTCGGTATCGAATTCCAGAGCATGGTTCAACATCCGCTCGGGATCAGGTGCGCCGGGGCCACCTGGTCCGCCGGGACCTCCAGGCCCTCCGCCCGGCCCACCTTCTGGTCCACCAGGACCGCGACCCGGACCACCTTGGGGACCTCCCTGGCCACGTTGACCTTGACCTCGACCCTGTCCCCCGCCTGGAGGTCCACCGGGAGGACCGCCTTGTGGACCGGTTCCACTACCACCGGGACCTGCACCCGGCCCGCGAGGCCCTTCTCCACCGGGACCACCACCTGGTCCCCCTTGGCCACGACCCGCGGGACGGAATTCTTCTTCCGTCAGTTTGCCGTCTTTGTTCTTGTCGAGCGTCTGCAAAGCAGTGGACGCATTCTTGATTTCTTCGGCCGAGATCACGCCGTCGTGATCAGCATCCAGGGCTTCGATAATCGGGCTGGGACGTCCACCCGCTGGACCACCCGCACCACCGGGGCCTCCCGGTCGTCCGCCGCCTGGACCTCCCGGTCCACCTGGTGGTTGTGCCATTGCTGTTGCCACACCGGCAACAATCAGGAATCCCAGTGTCCAAGTCCATCGTTGCATCGCTCAATCTCCCAGGTTTCGAAGTCTTGTTACGTCTACGTTTCACAGAACATCGGTCGTGAGTCAAAGTTTCGACTCCAACCCGTCGCAAAAGTTGTTCTCAATGAAGCTCTGGCGACATCGAAAAATCCTCCTGCTGCCTGCAGGGTCAGTCACGGATGAAATCGAAAAACCGTCACGTTATTTCAAAAAAGCGATTCACTTTCGCCGCGTGACACTGTTCCATCGATTGTCACGTATCACGGGCATGACTCCCCTACCCTCTTACGACCGATCACTTCTTGCTCGCCACACTGTACAGATACCGATTCGAACGGAGAAACAGTTGTCCATCGCTGATTGCAGGAGTCGCATTGAAATCAGATTCATCACCTGCAAATTTGTTTTGGGACAGGATCTTGAACTCTGGCTTCGCAGCGATCACCAGCACGCCACTCCATCGCGTCGGAACATAGATCTTGCCGTTCGCGACGACGGGTGAGGCATAAACCGGGCGTCCACCAGCATCGAGCCCCGGAACCCGTTCGCGGTAAACAAGTGCGCCGGTTTTGGCACTCACGCAATATGCCTGACCAGCGTCGTTGACCCAGTACAGGTACTCACCCGCGAGTACCGGCGTTGCGACGTAGGAACTGTTGCGTTCTGTCCACAGGATATTCGACTTCGTGACGTCCTTCTGATCGCCGCCGACTTTCAACGCGAAACTTCCAGACGATCGAAAGCCGCCGAAGACATAGACCGTCTCACCATTCGCAACGATGCTTGGGCAGATGTTCCCCGTCAATTGGTGTTCGGCAAACCAGCGAAGTTTTCCCGTTTCAGAATTCAGTCCCCAGACTTCACCGGGGACAGCCACGACAACATCATCGCGATCCTTGAGCGAGACCACCAGGGGAGTTCCATAGGCCAGTTCCATCGCCGATCCCGCAGCCTTCCAGATTTCTTTTCCGGTCAGTTTGTCGAGTGCCCGGATTGATTGGCTTTCTTCTGACGCGTTTACGATCAGCATGGATTTGTGCAGAATCAGACTTGCCGCAGACCCCCAGCGCCGGTTGCTGGATTCCTTGCCGACGTTAACTCGCCAGAGTTCATTTCCAGCCAGATCAAATGCCAGGACACCACTCTTTCCGAAGAAACAATAGACTCGCTCGCCATCGCTGACCGGCGTGTTACTCGCATATCCGTGTTCCGAGATATAGCCCTGGTAACCATCTTCGGGAGTGTCACCGGCAATCGTCTTAGTCCATTTGATCTTGCCATCAGTTCGTGTGATGCAGACCAGATGTCGTTTCAGTGACTTCAGGTCGCCTGTCGGTGATTTGGGGACACCGTATCCGGAATAGCTCGTTATGAAGACTCGATCACCGACAACGATGGGACTGGATGACCCCGGCCCGGGGAGTTCCGTCTTCCATTGCAGATTTTCAGAGTCGCTCCATGTTTCCGGAAGTTTCGTGTCGGCACTCGATGCTGCACCATTCGGCCCACGGAACTGTCGCCAGTCTTCGGAACGAGCATTCGATCCGATCAGGCAGGCTACGGCGACGAATAAAAAGCAAACCTGTTTCACGCGAGTCTCCTCGGGGGGCAACGGCGGTGTTTGGACGTTCTTCGTGGTTAGCAGTCAGCGGTCAGCAATCAGGCATCAGGCGGAACGCGCTAGCGTCCGGTTCTCACCGTGGGCTGGCGCTCGGCGGTTGATGGACCTGATTGAATTCTTTGCGTCACGCAGAACCAGCGTTTAATCTCGTAACCGGACGCTAGCGCGTTCCGGCTGATAGATCTGTAAAAAAATTACGACTGTCACCAGTTTTCGAATGGCAATTACAAACTTGCCGTAACGATCAGGTCATTCCACCACGCGAAACACGTCATTCTTCTTGTAAACAGTGGGCGGTCTGCCTTGGGCATCAAACTCGACATGGCAATCGAATAGGACTCCTAACGGCGAATCCTTCGGGATTTCAACATCGACCGTGATGATATTTCCCTCACGCGAGATCTTTTTGGCTTCAAACGGTCCAATCTGCACCCACGAAGGATTTCCCGCCGGAAGTTCCCGGCGCCGCGAATTCTCGGGGTTTATTTCCAGTTGAATGGAATGAGTCTTTCCTCGCGATGCCGTACCAGGACGGACTGCGACCAATGCTTTATCCATCCGGTTCTCGCCCGCTTGAGTGTTATCAACCAAAGCCCCAGTTCCCGCCCGGCTGAGACCCCGGTTGTTCGACGGTTCGACGACCCCGGAATAGCCGCCGATGATGTATGGGAACCGGCCGGGTGTGACATGGTAGTGATATCCACGCACATCATCCTTGTGGCCGTTACAGACATCCAGAGCTCGAGCCCCGTTCAGATCCTTCGCCATCACATCCTTGTCTTCGTACGGTCCGTAAACGGGAAAACCGTCAAAGGCGAATCCGATCACCGGGGAATGCTGTTCGCCATCGTCCGGGAAAGGCGATTTCACGCAACTCGGATACTTGTGATAATGATAGACACCCGTCTGCTGAGGATGCCCGCAGCACGAATCCAGCCAGACTTCCGAATACCCTTCAACGGCGTTCATCCCTTCCATTTCGAAGGGATTAAAAAAAACGACACCATTCAGAGCGGTTCCGATCGGGCCCATGGGGACTCGCGTGATCTTGTCAGCCAGCTTTGGTTCCAGTGGCAAGCGGAACGTAAAATTCTGAACTCGAATGGTGTTGGGGTTGCCACTGTTCGGAAAGATCGCCGTCGGATGATTGGGGTATCCCTGACTCTGCATGATCAGGAACTGCTTGTCGTGACTGAGGCGAATGTTGTCGATGCCGTCCTTGTTCGAATCTTTCATATGGTATGAGAATAAGTCGACGTAGCGATCTGCATCGCGATAATAGTAAAGCGGCTTGTCGCCTGCTGTGATAAACCACTTCCCTCCGATCGGTTTCAGATCCGACGGTTTCACCTCCGGCTGTTCCGCGGAAAAAACAGTGGACGAAGTTCCGATCAGGCAGGCGATGGCGAGCAGAGTGCGTTTGAGCAATGGATTCATCGAATGATTGACTCGGCTGGATGTGATGATGGTTTACTCCTCATAGCGGACAGAACGTCCCGGTTCGTGATGGGCCTGATGATCAAAAAAGTCCGCTCCAAGATCTCGTTCTTCGATCAACTGCAGATGAATGATCACCGGCAATTGCTGAGACCGTGGCATGTCCACGAATACCATATCCTGAATCCGGCCCGTGCGCACCGAATACGTGATTTCCACTTTGCGCGGCCCCAGATGTGAAGCACTCCGTCGTGCTGCGATCAGTTGCTGACAGGTTTCATCGCCGATCTGAATGGGGGATTCCCGCATTTCAATGTCATAGGCAGAGAGTAACCCTTCCAGTCCCTCGTGGATACTGACCAGCGGGACCGAGTGTGACTGACCTGGCACTCCGCGTCGAAATCGGTTGGGATCATCGCTGACGCGTACCGGTCCTTCAGGGCCAATCGACCAACTCGATTTACCATTGCACCCCGTGGTGAACAGACGTCCATCCAGACCTTTACGGACCAGCACAAATTGTCGGCCTCCCCGGACATAGAGAATGGCTCCGTTCATCGGTGGTGGAACGGGAGGTCGACCATGTGGCGGTCTGGGATGTGGCGGGCGGCCGCGATCAGCCGGTGGAGGAGGTGGGCGTCGTCCCCCCTGACGGATTTCCGGATCTTCGTTCTCCATATTGATCTGATACGTGTGGTCGATTGGCTCTGCATTGGCAGCGATGATCCGCTTCAATTCCGTCGTTGATGCCGATGCCGAATTGTCACCGGTTCCGCGCCACAGGACTGCCACAAAAACCAGTGCGAAGGCGGCAACAAACACAACCGAATAGGGACGAAAGCCGCTCCACATTCGCAGCGTGTCGCTGGCTGACACTTCGGGGCGAGCGACACTGACGGCTTCATCGACAGATGCGGACTCGAATTGAGAATCACCGGACATTGCTGTCAGGGCAAACATTTCCCCACGCAGACGATCGTGCAGCATGACGGATGAGGCAAACAGTCGGGTGTTATTCGGGGATTCCTTCAGCCAGTCTTTCAGCAATTGCTGCTGATCCGGTGTGAGGCAATCGTCGAGATAACCGTTGATCAGGTTCGAAGCGTCGTGATTCATGATGAGAGACTTTCCGTTGTCCGCTGTTCAATACAGAGTCGCAACTGATCTCGAATCCGCTGTAAAGCTTTCGCAACGGAATTGGCGGTCATCCCCACGACATCCGCAATTGCCGCAGGCTTCAGATCCTGCTGGTATCGCATTTCGCACAGCTGTTTGGCCCGACCGTCGAGTCCCTTCAGACAATCACTCAGGCGATCCAGTTTCATCGACTGTTCGGTGGAGACTTCTGAGAACGCTGCCGCCAGTTGGCTGACCGTTTCCTCATCAAAAATATGCCGATCCCGCTTCATTCGGCGCAGGTAAAGACCAACGTGATTGTGGGCGATTCCCAGAGCCCAGGCGACAAACGGCCGCGACGTATCGTAGCGTCCGTACGATTCAATGACCGCGACCGCCACTTCCTGCAGAACATCATCGCGCGCCGAGAAATCACGTACGACCGACGTCACAAACGCAGAAACCACGGGCTGTGCCACGGTCCACTGTCGAGCCGCCTGTCGCGTTATTTCGTCCATCGCCTCAATTCCAAATTGCCAACGCCCTGTTCGGCGCGAATCTCTAGACCTGCCAACCGACGTGTTCGGCGCGGGTCTCCCGACCCCGCCGCCCCCCGACCGCAGGTCTCCTCTTCCGCCCTGGAGAACCAAGTTTCAAGCAGAGTATTCGAATCCCCAATTGGTTCTTATCCACTCCACCGAAAACATGACGTATTTTCCCCGTCCCCTGCGTGTGATTTCCCATCGGGTGAAAAACTTGGAAGGGAGTCGTGATTGCTGACACGATACCGCGCGTTGTTAGTTCGTGAAGTTCTCGGAGCGGACCGGATTTCAGTCCACGCAAGAACCTCGGTGCGTTGAGAAGATTTCAAACGCTACACACGGGCAAAGAACCCAAAAACCCCTACAAAACAGGGGTTTTTGAGAGTAGCAAGGGCGGGACTCGAACCCGCGACCCCAGGCTTATGAAGCCTGTGCTCTAACCGACTGAGCTACCTTGCCATCTGATCGACCGGATTCGCTCCTGACGATCGCTGCCGCTGAATTACCTTCGGCGACTCGGGAGAAGAAGTTTAGCGTATTCCTTTTCCGCGACAAGCCAGCCGAATGGCATTCTCTGTAATTCATCAACACTGACGCAAGTCGTTTCTGGGAGTGTGGATGTGGTGCGGATTGCGGGGGGGCAGTGAGCGTAGCGTTTGCGTAAAACGTGACGGTGAGGCCGGGAGCGTCACACGAAACCAGCTATTTCCGGCCTCTTTTGGGCTGAAGGCCCAAGAGCACAAAGCACAGGGCTTTCAGCCCTGTGTACGGGAAACAACACAAAATGTGCGACCTGAAAGGTCGCGAGATCATCGATCGGAACTGATCGCGATTGCGGAATTTCTTGCGACCTTTCAGGTCGCATACCTTGTTCTGCTCACATTCACAGGGCTGAAGCCCTGTGCTTTGTGCTCGTGGGCCTTCAGCCCACAAGACGCTGGCGATTGCGGCATCGCCAAGGCGGCTTACATGATCGCCGCCTGTCAACTTGTCGGTACGTTCAAACGATCCAGCCCCGACCGCCCAATCGCCACGTCGATGGCCTCACAACCCACTAACCAGCCATCATTCGCTTCATGAACGCGAGTGCATGCTGGGCGAGATATTCTTCGCTCGGGAACATCCGGCGCCAGATCTTGGTGGCGGCGGCCAGGGCCGGCAGGGCCAGGCCGAAGGCTTCCACCATCAGCCAACCGTCATACTTCAACGTCTTCAGCATCTGGAACGTCGTTTCCCAGTCGACGTGGCCTTCGCCTGGGGTCGAACGGTCATTTTCGGAAATGTGGACGTGGACCACCTGATCCCAGCAGGACTGCATGGCCGCTGCGAGGTTCTTTTCCTCAATGTTGGCGTGGAAGGTGTCGTACATCATCTTCAGGTTCGGATGATTGGCTTCCCGGCAGAATCTGGCGTCGTCTGCTGCGTTTGTCAGGAAATAACATTCAAACCGGTTCAAATATTCCACGACCAGCGTGACGTTATTGTCCTTGGCGTGATCGGCCGCTTTCGTCAGAGTCTCCAGGCCCCATTTCCATTCGTCCGCCGTTGCACCAGCCCCGCTGAATGTTCCCAGTGCCGAATGGATTGGACCGCACAGGTGAGTCGCTCCACTGGCGGCACACATGTCGATCGCTTTCTTCAACCGGGCCAGGCCTGCCGCGCGAATGGCTGCATCGGGCGAAATCGGGTTTTCGGCATCGGTGCAGACGGTCACCGCTGTACGGCCGAGACCGATCGAATCGAGTTTCTTACCAAGCTTGGCGAACTTGCCCCCATCCATTTCGAAGATCGGCAGTTCGACTCCATCGAATCCCCATGACTTCAGATTGTCCAGCAGCGGGTAATGTTCTTCTGTGACATCAGATGTCCACAAAAGCATGTTCATGCCATATTTCATTGGTGAATTCCTTGGGTGTTGGCGGCGAATGAATCAGGTGTTCTTGCGTCGAGGGATCATTAGAGATTTTGAACGGACGTAGGTGCAGAGTCAACGCAGGTGACTGGTTTTTAACGGCGACGGTGGCTGCGATCGTCGTGGTTCGCTCTGCGAACCAACGCTTCTTGATTGGCAGACTTCCGGGCACCTCGCGAATTTTTGAATTGAAAAACCAAACACGGCGTTGGTTCGCGGAGCGAACCACGACGATCTGGCACCTATTGCAGGAAGCCCACTGCTTTTGCAGTGGGCTTCTTGGTGTTCTGTATGCCGACAGTCGTCGAATTACTTCGAGGCTTCTGCGAAACGTCGGGCCACTTCGGTCCAGTTGACGACGTTCCAGAACGCACCGATGTAGTCAGGGCGGCGATTCTGGTAGTTCAGATAATAGGCGTGTTCCCAGACGTCCAGGCCAAGGATTGGCGTTCGGCCTTCCATCAGGGGGCTGTCCTGATTCGGGGTGCTTTCCACGACCAGCTTGCCCTTATCGAACGAGAGCCAAGCCCAACCGCTGCCGAAACGGGT
>JBAWWJ010000090.1:0-29191 GCA_037146815.1 Planctomycetota bacterium | reverse complement strand
ATGCAGGACTGTCAATTCAAGTGATGGGAGACGATGGCAGCGGCACCAACCCCATCATGAACCTCACGCCCGCTTCGCTCAAGACGCAAAGACGCAACGTTTTCAAGCATTTCATATGTCGCCTCTCCCAAACCTCTTCTTCCCTTTGCGTCTCCGCGTCTTTGCGTGAGCACCATTCTGCCATCACATCATGAACGCGGCAGGGTGACGGCTTGGACCAACGGGAAGCCCCGGTTGAATTTCGATCGACATTGATCGCGGGTGCGGTGTGGGCAACCGAGGTTTCGCGAAAATCCTGGGTTTCCTTCTCAAAGCCTGTGCTCCAACCGAATTCGTGTTATCGACGACTCACCACGGACGTGGAATCCATCCCATTTGCAGACCGACGATACCCGATGCCAGCACCCCGATTGCCGCCAACACCATCAACAACTGTCGGCGAGGAAATTTCCTTCGAGGAGCGGGGGTTTCGATGGAAGCATGGGGATCTTCCAGTCGCAAGCGAGCATTATTGCCAACACCGATAATGTCGTGATCGACTATCTGGCGTCGCAGGACTGGCTTGCCGTTGACGCGTGTGCCGTTGCGGCTTTGCAGATCGGTCACCCACCAGTTCGTGCCGTCAAAACTCAATTCACAATGACGCCCGGAAACAGAACTGCCAGAAACCTGCAGATCGCAATCTTCGCTGCGGCCGATCACAATGTGATCTCGTATCAGAGGAATGGGAACGCCTCCCCCCACGGGAACCAGGACCCGCCCCCATTTCGGCAACCAGATTCCGGCAACGTCGCCATCGGCCGCAGCCTGATGATTGATGACTTCCGTCGGCTCTCGTTCTGCCCCGACATCCCCCTGGATGTCATGAATGAGCCGAGGCGACTTACCAGTTCCAAACGTCGGGACGTCCCGAGGCGACTGCGCCACGGAACTCAATTTGGACAACCGCGTCGTGGAACTTGCCGAACCTGACGGGATCGGTCGACTCTTGTGCAGTTCGGCGACCTTGTCGAGTGCGTTCTTTGTTCGCTCGGCTAGAACTTCACTGAAATCGAATTCCACTGGTCCGGGTTTCGACCAGCGAGCCAGCGTCTGAGCCGCTTCGGCTGCCGTCTGAAAACGACGATCAGGATTCTTTTCCAGCATCTTCGAAACAAGATCCGACACCCCCTGAGGGATCTCGGGAACCAGTTCTCGAACCGTTCTTGGTGTCTGAGTCTGGTGCGCCTTCACGACGTCGTGAGGATTCTTCAAGGGAAAAACAAGGTCGCCCGTGAGTGCTGCGAACAATGTACAACCGAGACCGTAGACGTCGGAACGTGCGTCCGCGGTCAGGCTGTCCTTCGCCTGTTCCGGTGCCATGAAGGCCGGGGTTCCGATGCATTCGTGGCCGAAAATCATGGCGATCGAGAATTCGTCGCCTCCGTCACCTTCGCGCATCATTGCCAGACCAAAGTCGAGCAGTTTGACCGTTCCATTGCGATCGACGAGCAGGTTCTGGGGCTTCACATCGCGATGAATCCAGCCCGCCTGATGCGCGTGATGTAATCCGAGCGCTGCCTGACGTGCGAAATCGCAGGCCAGCCCCCAGTGAAGTCGCCGTTGACGGAAGAGCAGTTCCAGCAGGCTGGGACCTTCGACGAAGTCGAGGATCATGTACAGCATGCCACCTGCGGAACTGGTTGCTCGCGTCCTGACAATATTGGGATGATGCAGCACCAGTCCGGCTCGTGCTTCCTGCTGGAATCGCGCGAGCATCCCTCGGTCTTCTTTATGCCGGTCGAGCAGGACTTTCAGGGCCACGACTTCGTTTGTAGTCGTATTCGAAGCTCGATAGACCCAGCCCATGCCCCCTGCGCCCAGCAGGTCCAGAACTTTGTACTCGTCAAAAAAGAAGCCTCGAGAACGGCCCTCGAGCAGACGATCGGCCTGATATTGAGTCAGCAATCCACGTCGAACCAGCAACTTCGCGGCGTCTGCGTCGGACGTAATCTCGCGTTTTTCAAGTTCTCTGGCAACAGTTGCAGAGCGATCCGCAGGGAGCAGACCACTCCCGCTGAGCTGCGTCCAAAACACTCCGGATAACAGCGGAGTCCGCATTGTGCATCCACGTCCTGTGACCGATCGAGAAAGGTGACCCGCCGTCACAAGTATGGCTCGCGTTTCCCTCGACTACAAGAGGCTTCTGACCGGTCACCGCAATTCTGTGCGATCGATCTGCTCGACCTTTACCGCTTGCTGAAGTTTCGTGAACTTCTGGGGATTCTTTTTGAACAATTTCCGTTGTTCGTCTGATTTGAACAGATACAACTCGTCGTCATAGAACGCGGCGAAGTCGGGGCTGCCGGCAATGGCCCGGTCAGTCTGAACGAGAATAACTGGATCGCATCCGAGCAACTTCGGGGCGTACGTTTCCGGCGATTTCCGGAACTCCAGCAGTTCCTCTCGCGAGGACATGTAGTAAAGAACCCCCTTGTAGTCCCAGGGAAAACGACCCGAACCGCGAACCCATTCTCGCGACTTGGTGATGGCAACGGGACTGAATCCATCAAGACCAACGACCGGTTCTGGTTCACCCAGTTCTGTTCCTTCTTCGCCCGGCAATGGTTTGGGATGTGCCTTCTTGAAAGCGGTCTCAACCTGATTGGCAAATTTCAAATAGGCAGCCTGATCCAGATATCCTTCGTGCAGGACGAGGACTTTCCCCGTGAGCGGGTCGATGGCCATGTCTGTTGGCAGGATTTCGAACCCGTATCGATGAACCAGTCGCTGGTTCTTTTCAGAGTTCAACTTGGCGGCGACGAATCGAGTCGTCAGCATTTCCTGGACAGCAGACGAAGCAAAAACCGTCTGTTCCATCTTCTGGCAGGGGCCGCACCAGTCGGCATAGAAATGCATGATCAGCGGAAGCTTCTTTTGTTCGGCTTCGCGTAAAGCGGCATCGAAATCGGTTCGCCAGAAGGGGGCCACTTCGGCTCCGACAACCAGTCGCGGACCGAAGAGAAAGAGGAGTAGCGCGACGATCGCCCAGAAGAGTCGAGTAGCCCACTCATGGGGGACAACACCAAATCGATTGCCCTGTAGTGCTCGCATCCTCGCCGCTCCCGGAATCCCTGCCTGCGCGTCCGTCCAAGCATGATTTATCGGAAGTGCAAGAGTGCGGGCTGCGCACGCGAATCGACGGATCCCCGGAATTAAGAATGCTTTTCAACGAACCTGCCAGATCTGCACGGAGTTCCGTAGAGTCCATCTATGCCGATGGATCGGGTGGCATCGACGAATCAGGCGTGAGTCACCACGGGACCACCGGGCTTGCTGGATCATCGACGTGCGAGTGATCCGGTTCATTCCAGTCCGAATGATTCGGCATGCGATGGGGCAAGCCAGCCAAGTTCAAGAAATTCGCCAGCAACTTTCGGCCATGCTGAGTCAACACGGATTCCGGATGAAACTGAACCCCGTACATCGGCCATGCCTGATGAACGAGAGCCATGGGAACTCCGTCGCTGGTCCGTGCCGTTACCACCAGTTCTTTCGGCAAACTCGATTCAGCAACGATTAAGGAATGGTACCTTGTCGCCCGAAATGGGTTTGGGATCTCGGCAAAAAGCCTTTCCCCATCGTGGTGGATCATTGATGTTCGTCCGTGCACCGGTTCAGGTGCTCGAACGATTTCTCCTCCAAGAGCAGCAGCCATCACTTGATGCCCGAGGCACACTCCCAAGATGGGAATCGATGGCCCAAATTCTCGAATCAGATCACAGGAAATCCCTGCTTCCCGGGGAGTACATGGGCCGGGTGAAATCACAATTCCTGCAGGTGCCATCGACCGAACTTGGTCGACGGTAATCGCGTCATTGCGTACGACGATCGTTTCACACCCCAACTCGACGAAGTATCGAGCCAGGTTGTGGACGAAGCTGTCGTAATTGTCGATCAGCAATAGCACGTGCGGTCCTTCAAGGTCTCAGTGCCCGAATCATTCCCACCGCTTTGACCAGTGTCTCTTCATATTCGGCGGCCGGATCCGATTGAGCGACAATTCCGCCCCCGACACCGCATTGCAGCCAGCCGTGCCGCTGGACGAATGTTCGGATCAGCAGATTACTATCAGACTGACCATTTGCTCCGGCATAAAACAGGCTGCCGCAGTACGGTCCCCGCACTGTCGGTTCCAACTCCGCGATAATTTCCATGGCGCGGACCTTGGGAGCACCCGTAATTGACCCGCCGGGAAACGTGGCGCGAAACAGGTCCCAGATTGACTGACCCGATTTCAATCGTCCTCGAACTTCTGATACCAGATGCTGGACCGTTTCGTAGGTTTCCACTCCACACAACTGGGGAACCCGGATCGTTCCCGCTTCGCAGACGCGTGAAAGATCGTTTCGGAGCAGATCCACGATCATGACGTTTTCGGCCTGATCCTTTTCACTTTCGCGGAGTTCATCTCGCGTAAAAAGGTCTGCTTCCGGCCCCTGTTTGCGACGACGTGTTCCTTTGATCGGGCGAGTCTCAACTTCATCCCCGTCCAGCCGCAGAAAACGTTCCGGTGACGCACTGACAACAGCCCAGTCGTCCCAACGCATCAAGCCGGCGAATGGGGCAGGGTTCACTTTTCGCAGGTGTTCAAATAATGAAATCGAATCGACATGCGACGGAAACAGCAGTCGCTGAGTGAGATTCGCCTGGAAAATGTCACCCGCCCGAATGTACTCAATCACCTTCTTAACGGCAGCAAGGTATCCCTCACGCGGGAAATTACTGGTCAACCCCTGAGGCCCAGCGATCGAAAACTGCGGTACCAGATGCAGTTCCTTCGAGAGTTGCTCGGCTAACCGAGGTTTCGACGAGGGTTCGGATAACAAGCGGCGAACAGACTTCGCCCGCTCACCTGCGCGCCGCCTCATTCGTTCGGGATCCGTTTCAGGCCAACCGTTTGAGATCAGCCAGGCGCGGTGGTCGCGGTGGTCCCACGCGATGACCCAGTCGTAAAGTCCAGCAGCCATGACCGGCAACTGAAACTCATCGCCGGGTGCGGTTGGAATTCGTTCGAAGCAACGCCCCAATTCATACCCGAGAAGCCCGGCAATCCCTCCTTGAAACGGAGGCAACGTGGCAATCGGGGCCGATTGAGGCAGAGCAGCCTGCAGGCTGGAAAACGGGTCAGATCCGAATTCTGGGGAATTCAGCGTCCAACTCTCGATCGGATCGGCCATCAAGAACGAGTACCGACCGACCGGTTCTCTGAAGAGCGTGCTGTCCAGCAGCAGACATTTTGGCAAGGATTCCAATGCGCGAACCGCAGTCACCACTTCGGGGACTGGGTTCAATTCCTCGACCAAAGGGCCTGATGAAAGCAGCATGGAATCTTCGGCAATTTTCTAAAAGGGCAGGGCCCTCACCCAATTCAATCGACCACATGAGAAGTTGAAAGTATCTGAACGCTGGTCAGTCCTGTTGAACATCATTTGTCGGCCGGTCATGAGTTCCCCGGCGGCGACGTTCGACCGCGCTGATTTCTTCGACGGTCAGGAACCCCCAGCGTAATGCCGCATCTTGCGTGTATTGTTTCCCAAGCGTCAATGCCGTGCGAGCTTTGCATAACTCGTACCCCAAATAAAACGCGTGTTCCGGAGTCAAGACCCCGACCGATTTCACCATGCGGTCGAAGACTTCGTACGGATCGTCACCATGCCAGTAACCGTCCCGATTCATCAGATGGATCTCGCCCCGTTCCGCGAAGATTCGGAAATTCGGGTCCGTCAAGCGGTCTGAGAGCTGATGCAGGCCCTCGTCTCCCATTTCATGCAGTCGGGGATCTCGCAGAACGACGAGATTGCCCCCCATGTGCTTGGGCAATGTCTGGTTTTCCAGACTGTAACGAACCAGGCGCCGGGCCAGATCGAATTCACGGACGGCTGTACGCCCCCAATTAATCACTTCGGTCGTCAGGATACTGCCAATTCGCAATTCCTCGCACAGTGCCGCCATGACGAAATTGACTCCAGCACTGTCGACTTCCGTCAGTTCCGTCAGATTCCCAACTCCCATCATGATATCGGCATCGGGAAACTTCTTGCGTGTTTCGTAATACCGAGCGAGGGAGGGGGCAAATCCAAACCCGATCGGTTCCAGTATCGGGTCCAGCCGATAGGGCTGACGGCCGGCGCGAATCAGATCCAGTGTCTCGTTCCAGGAATCCAGATTCCGGGGATCGTCCGGGATGACAACCAGTTCGACCGGAAGTTGAGATGCCCATTCACGATTGGTCTGATTGCAGCTCAGGACAAGTTCGGCACCCGCTTCAACGGCCGCTTCCACTTCGGCCTGATTGAAACTGTCGACCGAAACGCGAAACCCTTCACACGTCATGCGGCGTACGACGTCACCGATCCCTTCCCATGTCTGGCCAGGAACGCAGCCCAGATCAATGAGATCCGCTCCCGAATTTCGAAACCACTCAGCCTGTCGTAGCAAGGCTTCCCACGTGAGTTGCGGCGCGTGATTGATCTCTGCCAGGATCTCAATGGAATACAAATTCAATTCCGGCTGAGGTCTACCACCTTCCCCGAAAAACTCGGGAAGATCGAACAGATCCTTCGGGCCCCGTTCGAAGGGAATGTGAAAATGTTCTGTGAGAGATTGCAGATCACCACCACACCACCCAGGGACGATAACTCGCTGGAAATCACTGGTGATGGAGAGTTTGCGACGAATCCAGTCGGCTCGCATCAGTGCTGCGACCGAAATCCCCAGGACTGCAATTTCGAATTCGAATCCCAAACGCTCTGCCAGCGGTGGCAAGACCTGCCTGAGCGATGGCTCAGCCAGCCGACCAGTGACAAAGAGGATGCGTTCGTTCATGCGGAATTCAATGCGGAAAGTAACGATTCAAAGGGGCCAATCTGATGTAAAAGGCTCTCCCATGCTTCAGACTACCGAACAGCTCCCCCGTTGCAGTTGATTACCTGCCCTGTGATATAGGACGCGTCGTCACTGGCCAGAAATCGTGCCAGTCGGGCCACATCTTCCGGCAGTCCCCATCGCCGCAGGGGAGTTTCCCGTCGTACTCGCTCTTGCCAGACTTCACTGGCTGTTTCTCCCCAGGCCGTCTTGATCCAGCCAGGAGCGATGCAATTGACTCGAACGGTTGGTGCCAAGCTCATCGCTAATGATCGGCTAAAACCCATGATGGCATTCTTGGCCGCGGAAAACAGTTCGCCGCTATCACCTTCCATCCCACGATCCGACTGATCCCAACCGATTGTTATGACACTTCCCCCACCTGATTTGGCTATCCTTTGTCCAGCCCCCTTCGCCAGCAGCATTCCTGCCTGGACATCGACGTCCAGCAATCGACGAAGTTTTGTGGGATAATCGGCATTGGCCGACTCGCCGGTCAGTAAATCAACACCAGCGTTGCCAACCCAAATGTCCAACCCGCGCCATATAGCAAATGACCGCTCGAGGAATTCCTCCAACCCATCAGGGACAGAGAAGTCGGCGCCCATTACGACACTTTTTTGACCAATCTGGCGAACTTCTTCAGAAACGACCGAGGCGGCTTCTGAAGATTTCCCGAAGTGAATGATGACATCTGCGCCAGCTCGTGCGAATTCCAACGCCATCGCCCGGCCGATGCCGCTGGAGCCGCCCGTTATCAAGGCACGCTTGCCACTCAAATCACCAAACGCCGACACATCAGCCATTTCAGATCCAATTCTTCGTAGACAAGTATAATGGGCGAATACAGCCAGCGTATCAGGAGACGTTGTCGATTTCAGGCAGCGTGGCCCACAAATTGCTATTCGATCGAGTGTTGACGAAAAATGGCTCCAACGATTGCCAATCGATTAGCGTAACCGGAGTGGCCAACTTTCTGACGATTTGTCAATTTGACCGCCATATTTTCCGGAACATCAAACGCAAAACAACTTGTGTCCAATGTAAAAAACACATGAATTCAAACATAGCTCGTTGACTCGGTCACATGTCGCGACAATAATACGTGGGTCTTTTTCAGTCTGGTACAGTTTCGGCGGATTAAACCCGTCGGAAGTTTCAAATGAGTTTCACATCATCGTATTTCTTGCAATTGCTTCCACAATCTCGTCCCTTCGGAAGCCAACCTGTCAAAAGCCTTTTCGCATGGTATGAGACCCATCGTCTCCAGCCATGAGTGACAGTTCCAACCCAAAACCTGTTTCGCTGTGTATTCGGCTTTGTCCGTGATCACCCGCGTTTCCGGCGCGTCAGTGTCCGCGATGAATCCGGTGGCGAAAGCCTATAAAAGGATTGCTACGTTGTCCGATCCAAGCAAGGATCTCGATCGAGTTCCGGAAGTCCAGACTCGGTCCCAATCAGAGAGTGAGAAGAAAGAAATGATCTCGACCATCGAGGCCCCGTTCTCCGAGCGGACGTCTGCTCCGTTCCCAGAATTGTCTGAGCAATTGGAAAAAGACCTGGTGCAGGTCTTCAAGCTGCTTGCTGACGAAACGCGGCTGAAGATTCTGATGTACCTGCTCCGCGAAGGAGAAATGCACGTCAGTGCATTGTGCGACAAACTGGGCCAAAGCCAGCCTGCCGTCAGCCATCACCTCGCACTGTTGCGAGTTGCCGGCATCATTGAGCCACGTCGTGACGGCAAGCACAACTTCTATTCTGTTCGTGAAAAGCACTTCCACCAACTCGTCGGGGAACTGTTTACCACGATCAGCGATCCACAACGCGACGAATTCCGTTTCAAGAACTTCGTCGTGACCAAGAACGAATAGTTACTCAATGTTGCCGACACGCAGCACGGGCCATGTCCGTGGTGATGATCGACGACACGAGAACGACGCATCAGAGACCGCTTCCGTCAGGAAGCGGTCTCTTCATTTTAGGGGACCAGTTTGTTAGGCTGAGATGGTTTTGAAACCAATGTCCTGCCTCTTTCCCCACAAGGTTTGAAATGCCTCAGCCTGCGAAGCTGGCCCTCGCCGACGGTACTGTTTACCAGGGAACCGGTTTTGGTGCTTCTGGTGAAGTTTTCGGTGAAGTCTGCTTTAACACCAGCATGACCGGTTATCAGGAAATCCTGACCGATCCGTCCTACTGCGGACAGATTGTCACGATGACGTATCCCCTGATCGGCAATTACGGGGTTAACCCACAAGATATTGAAAGCAGCAAGCTGTCGATTCGCGGATTCGTTATCCGGGAACTTTGCCAGCACCCCAGTAACTTTCGCTCAACTCAGTCGCTCGACGATTACCTGCGCGATGCCAATGTCATCGGAATTGAAGGGATCGATACCAGAGCCCTTGTCCGTCGACTGCGAATTCGAGGTGCGATGACCGGCGTCCTGTCCACGATTGATCTCGATGACGCTTCGCTGATCAAGAAGGCCCAGAACAGCCCGGATCTCGTGGGCCGGGATCTTGTTCGCGAAGTCATGCCTGCCAAGGCCTTTGAATGGACCGAGGAGCTTTCGCCGCTCTCATTCCATGCCTCGAACCCGCATCCCCCGCAAGCCTTCGACCTGCACGTGGTGGCGATTGACTATGGCATGAAATGGAACATCCTGCGGCACCTGAGAAACCTTGGCTGTAAAGTCACCGTTGTTCCTGGAACTTCCACCGCAGAAGAAGTCCTGGCCTACAAGCCCGACGGCGTCTTTTTGTCGAATGGACCTGGTGACCCTCAACCGCTGGACTATGCAATCAAGACGATCCAGGGACTGCTCGGCAAGGTGCCGATTTTCGGGATCTGCCTGGGACATCAATTGATGGGACTGGCCTGTGGAGCCGAAACTTACAAGTTGAAATTCGGACATCGCGGCGGAAATCAGCCTGTTCTGAATCGTGCCACCGGACAGGTCGAAATCACGTCGCAGAATCACGGATTTGCGATCTCGGCCGATTCACTTCCCGCTTGCCTGGAAGTAACTCACATCAACTTGAACGATCAAACGGTGGAAGGCCTTCGCCACAAGGATCTGCCCGCGTTCTGTGTGCAGTACCATCCAGAAGCGTCGGCAGGCCCTCATGACAGCAGTTACCTGTTCCAGCAGTTCCGGCAACTGATGTTGCAGGCCTAGAGTTTCTTCACCATATTGAGAGGCAATCTCGTTTGCCTGGAACCGTTTTTTACTAGATTACCTGAAGGAACCGTCCTCGAATGGCCCTTGAACGCACGTTTGTACTGTTGAAACCCGATGCCGTTGCTCGCCGCCTTGCCGGAGAGATCCTTGGCCGTTTTGAAGCCAAGAGCTTGAAAATCGTCGCTCTGAAAATGCTGCAGGTGACCGCAGAACTCTCCAAGCAACACTATGCCGAGCATGTTCACAAGGGATTTTATCCTTTGCTGGAAGAGTTCATTACCTCTGGTCCCGTCGTCGCGATTGTCCTGGAAGGCCCAGGAGCGATCGGAGTCGTTCGTACGATGCTCGGCCCCACCAATGGTCGTGACGCCGCTCCAGGAACCATTCGTGGTGACTTCAGTCTGAGCCGCCAGATGAACCTGGTTCATGGCAGCGACAGTCCCGAAGCAGCCGCCCGCGAAATCCCCATTTACTTTAAGCCAGAAGAACTGCTGACTTACTCTGCATCGCTTGATCCATGGACATATGCAGGTGACGAAAAGTAGTCGCGGAAAATCGGATGGTCCGAGCTGAAACAGGAGTGACGCAGATGCGCACGGTTACAGGAGCAATTCTGATTCTGGCGGCCCAGCAATCTTTTGCACAAGCGCATCTCGTCACATTTCCTCATGAAGTATTTGCCCGTGAAATCCTGGTTCCCGCAAGCATTGTCTTGCTGTGCATTGGTGTTGGATTCCTGATTTGGGGGATTGTCACCGAGCGAAAAGCTTAAACGTCTCGCTGTCACAGGGCATGAACGATGGCAGCGAATTCAGACACTCGAATAAGCTTAAAGCCACCGAGGGGCTCGCTTGGCGTCATTGAACTTGTCGTGTCTTTGACGGTCATGACCGGGGCTGTTGGCATTCTGTTGCAGGGACTACGCCTCGGCGGGGATGCCAACCCGATTCGTGGAATGGAATTGGCACTTGCGGCGCGCGATTTTCCAGAAGCCGAGCGACGCGCTCTTGCGATCTTATCTCAGCACCCGGATTCACCTCGCGCACTCCTCGTCGCGGGACAGTCTGCTGCGATGATGAAGCAGACGACCCGGGCCATCGAATACTTTCGACGAATTCCGCACGACGGGACACTGGAATCCGTAGAAGGCTTGATTGGTCTCGGTGAGCGTTCACTCAGGCTCGGTTTTGCAGACGAGGCCGAAAGAGCGTTGCGTGCAGCCCTTGATCGTTTCCCCAATAGCCGTCGGGCAAATCAGTTACTGGCACAACTCCTCGCCAATGAAGGGCGGAACTGGGAAGCGATCCCGTTCGCTCAAACGTCTATTCGACTGGGGATTCACGGAGTCAGTGACCTGCTCATCGCTGCCGGAGTCGACCGATTGTTCATGACGGATCCGGGATTCCTGGAAATCTGCGCCGCGGCTCGACCTGACGACCCAATACCGCATCTTGGCCCCATTAAAAAGGCAACTTACGAGAACCGGTTTGAAGAAGGTCGAGATTGGCTCGAACGAGTTTCAAAACAGTTTCCACAGCAGGCGGAGGTTCAGGTTGTACTTGGAAGAGTGCTTGCTGAACGAGGGACGGATGAAGAATTCCGGGCCTGGCATGATCGACTTCCTGAGTCAACGAATTCCCACCCGGAATTGTGGTCGATTCGCGGGCGCTGGGCGCGAAATCACGGCCAGTTTCTCGCGGCGATTCGTTGTTATGGCGAGACACTTTTGCGGCGACCCAATGACAGCGAAGCCTGCTTTCAATTATCGCAACTGTTAACGAGAACAGGAGACAGTGATCTGGCGGGTACGTTTGCTGAGTACGCCCAGCAAATCTCTACGCTGGATCTGAAGCTGGTTGACGCATCTAAAACGGCGAGTCCCAGTGCGGCACAGCCCGTCGTAAACTCTTTGGAAAGCCTGGGGCGATATGGAGAGGCTGCTGCGTGGTGCCGATTGATCGTTGACAATTGGCCCGAAGAAGTATGGGCGCGGCAGGGGGCTGTTCGCCTGTCAGGCCTGACGAAAGAACACGGATGGACGAAGCGGCTGAAGATTCTCAGTGCCATTGACTGGTCAAAATTTCCGCTACCAGACCTCAGTCAATCTGCAGATCCGAAGTCAACTCGATCAACCGAAGCCGCAAACACCATCGTCTTCTCGGAAGTTGCTCAGAGATCAGGGATTGATTTTCGTTATTTCAACGGCGCTAACCCTGATTCGGGCAAGACTTATATGTTTGAGTTCAGCGGAGGTGGCATTGGAGTCCTGGATTTCGATGGTGATAATTGGCCCGACATTTACCTGACACAAGGTTGCCAGTGGCCTGTTTCCGTGTCAAATCGAAAGCACCGCGACCGACTTTTCAGAAATCTGGGAAACGGACAGTTTCGTGACGTGACGGAAATGTGCGGCATTGAAGAGTTCACATTCAGCCAGGGGGTTACGGTCGGAGATTTTGACAATGATGGCTTTGCGGACCTTTATGTGGCGAACATCGGTCCAAACCGCCTTTTTCACAATCAGGGGGACGGAACCTTTGCTGAAGTTGCGGCTGGCGGAGGCGCGGCGGGAATTCAGTGGACGACCAGTTGCGTTATGGCCGACGTGAACGGGGACGGTCTTCCGGATATTTATGCTGTCAACTATCTCGGTGGCGACGTGTTTGAGCGGGAATGTGAAAACGAAAACCGTCCTGTTCAGTGCGGGCCAACGTTCTTTCCCGCTGAACAAGATCGACTGTACTTGAACCTGGGTGACGGTCAATTTGCAGATGTCACTAACGATTCCGGAATTGTCGTGCCAGACGGGAAGGGGTTGGGCGTCGTCGCTGCTGATCTGGACGGATCAGGACGTTTGAGCCTTTTTGTTGCTAATGATACGACAGCCAACTTTTTGTTTGCTAACGAAACATCGCCGCGCGGAGGTCCTCCCCGATTTTCGGAACGCGGAGTCCTTGCTGGAGTCGCCTGTGATGAACTAGGCCAGGCGCAGGCCTCGATGGGAATCGCCGCGGACGATGCCAATGGTGACGGGTTGATCGATCTTTTTGTCACAAACTTTTATCGGGAATCGAACGTCCTTTATGTGCAACAGCCCGGCCAGATGTTCATCGACGGAACGCGAGCTGCCGATCTGCGCGACCCGAGTTTTCTGGAGCTCGGCTTCGGAACTCAGTTCCTTGATGCCAATCTTGACGGTTGGCCAGATCTTTTTGTCGCAAATGGCCATATCAACGACTTTTCGCATAAAGGAATGCCATACGAAATGGCTCCGCAGCTGTTTCGAAACATAGGAAATGGAAGATTCTCAGAGATTCCCGGACGTTCAATCGGAGAGTATTTCACCCGAAAGGCTCTGGGCCGGTCAGTTGCCACATTGGACATGAATCGGGACGGTCGAACGGACGTCGCCATAACGCATGTCGACGTTCCATTCGCATTGCTCAGCAACGAATCTCCTCGAGCCAATTCTCTGCGTTTGCGGTTTGCAGGAACAACTTCGGCACGAGACGCGTTTGGTGTGATCGCCCGAATTACGGCCGTCGATGGACGCGTATGGACGAAGCAACTGACGGCAGGAAATGGATTTGAGGCAAGTAACGAACGACAGTTGACTTTTGGTTTTGGTGATGGAATCCCTGCAGAACTGCATGTTCGCTGGCCATCCGGAAAGACTCAACTCTTTCGCGATCTGTCAACGGCGACTGAATTTCTGGTGGTTGAGGAGCGTGAATTTCTGGTACCACTCAACGGGTTAAATTGATGATTGAATTCTGTTCAAACCGATATTTCGCTTGAAGTTCCGAAAATTGATTCGTATTCTTTGTTCCTGATCTTGGAATATTCATGTCCTCAAATCCCTTTAATTTCTGAACAGGGGATACATTTCTCATCGTCAACGTTTGTTGGTCGCAGCTTCAAATCGCGTTTCGCGGTTCTGTTTTCCCTTCTTTTTGCAAGGTGCTACATGTTTCAGAGAGTTTCTCCCGCGCGTCGAAAAGCGTTTACGCTGATCGAACTACTCGTCGTCATCGCCATTATTGCGGTCTTGATCGCGTTGCTGTTGCCAGCCGTACAGCAAGCACGAGAGGCGGCCCGCCGCACGCAATGCAAGAACAACATGAAGCAGTTGGGGCTGGCGCTGCACAATTATCACGATGTCTTCAACAAGTTCCCAATCGGTGTCCGTCGTCAGAACGGGTGGGGGCCTTCATTCTACGTTGGGTTGATGCCATACATCGATCAGGCTCCTGCTTACAACAAGTTTGACATGATCGGCAACAGCAATGGCTGGTCGCACGATAATGCAAACAATGCTGCGCTGGCGAACGGACTGAAGATTCCTGGCTGGCTTTGCCCATCCAGCCCACTTCCCGTCACGAATGATGCTGGTAACTGTGTTGGCATGCTGCAACCACATTATGTAGGGATTGCAGGTGCGGCCAGTGGTAATGGGTTTACTGAAGCACGCCATCAGGGGGGAAGCTGCGGTGCGACGATCGCAGGGGGGGGCGTTCTGGTCCCGAACGACAGCCTGAGTATGGCTGCTCTGACCGATGGTTCTTCAAACATCATGATGATGAGTGAAACGTCAGACTGGGCTTACGATACGAATAACAACCGCTACCACGTTGACCCCGGTTATCCCCACGGATGGATGATGGGTACGTCGCAAGCCGGTAAGGTGGCTGCAGGTTTCGGTGGTGATCGTACCTTTAATCTGACAACAATTCAGTGGCCAATTGGATATGGCCAGGGAAACCTGAAGGTTAACAATGGATCAAACGGTGTCTGTGACAATCACGGCGGAAACAATCCTTTGTTGTCAGCTCACACTGGTGGAGTCCATTGCCTGCTTGGTGATGGTACGGTCCGATTCCTCAGTGCAAATATGGACATGCTGAATCTGCGTCGACTCGCAACTCGCGATGACGGGCAGCCAATCGGTGAATTCTAAGTTTACTGACTCTGATTGCGGATTCATTTGAAAGCCGAGCGTCTCGCCTTTGGCAAGACGCTCGGTTCGTTAAACAGTCCTTGTTACGGGAACCATTGAAATGCAGGTGTCTTTGAAACTGGCTGCGGTTGCGATTTGCTGTGGATTGCTTTGGGGCTGCGCAAAAGCAACTCCAACGAAAGAAACGGGATCAGTGAAAGGCAAGATCACTCGCAAAGGGACGTCGTTTCCCGCTGGAACAACGGTCACCTTTCAGGGGTCGGGCGCAGGAGCTGCGACGGCATCGGGGAGTGTTGCTGCTGATGGAACATTTTCTGTAACTGCCAGCGTTGGAATGAATCAGATCAGTATTTCTCCTCCGGTTAAACCCCCGATGACACCGGAACAGATGATGAAGGCCTCGGAAAAAGGTAAGGCTCCAGAAACCGAGTCCGCAGTTCCTGCCAAATATCTCAGCCCGTCGACAAGCGGGATGTCAATCGACGTGAAAAAGGGTGACAATCAATTCAATTTCGACATCAACGAGTGAAAGATTCTTTCACTGTCGAGTACTGATTGAGCTACGATGATACGGCGATTACTTGATAATCGCCGTTTCTTTTTTTATTGCCAGATCTGGTCAGAATCCTCATTGAATCAAATGGTTGGCATCGTGAGCGGAAATCGTTTTCACGAATTGAAACATGGGCTGCACTTGTTGAATCGCGCAGGAATCCTGTTCGTGTTAATTGTTGGATGCGGTTCACGTGGCCCCATTCCAAGTCCTGAAGTTGCGAATCAGGCCGCCCCAACCGACGTCGATGAACACACCGCTCCTCGTGCGGCTCAATCCGACGACTGGTTCGAAGACAGGACCGCACGGACCGGAGTTCGATTCTCTTACCATAACGGCCAGAAAAGTCAGCAATTCACGCTGCTGGAAACTGTTGGCGGTGGAGTCGCCATGATCGATTACGATCAGGATGGAGACCTCGACCTGTATTTCACAGGTGGGGGTGTCATTCCGACCTCTCATTCGGATCGGCCCAAGGGAACTTCAGGCGCCTTGTACCGCAATGATGGCGACTGGAACTTCACCGATGTGACACAGACTGCCGGGTTGAAGCTAGCGGGAGACTATTCGCACGGCTGCGAGATTGCAGACTTTGATCGTGATGGTTGGCCTGATATTTTTGTGACATGCTATGGACAGTGTCAGTTATTTCACAATTTGCGAAATGGTCAGTTTTGTGAAGTCGCGGTGACGGCCGGAATTGTCACATCAGGCTGGCAGACTGCTGCCGCATGGAGTGACGTTGATCGCGACGGATGGCCCGATCTTTACATTGCGTCGTATGTTGAATGGCAGATGAATCCCGATGAATTCTGTGGAAACAAGGACCGAGGCGAACGGGATGTCTGCTTGCCGAACTCCTATCCTCCCTCTCAGGACCGACTGTTTCGAAATCGCCGTGACGGAACGTTTGAAGAAATCACAAAACTGGCAGGCATCAATAATCTGGGCCGCGGACTTGGCGTTGTCTCTTGTGACTTCAATCGGGATGGATGGATCGACTTTTACGTGGCCAATGATGCTGGTGCAAACCAGTTATATTTAGGGGGCGCGAGCTTTCCATTCGAGGAAACTGCGACGCTGGCGGGTTGTGCTTTTAACGAGTTCGGGGCCCCCGAAGGAAGCATGGGGATCACCGTCGCCGACTATGATGGAGATGCTCTTCCAGACATCTTCGTGACCAATTTCGAATTCGAAGATAACTCACTTTATCGAAATCTCGGCAACGGACAATTCGTGCATTCGAGCGTCAGTACGGGAATGTCGGGAAAGTGCCGGCGCTACGTGGGCTTCGGTACCGTCTTTGCTGACTTCAATCAGGATGGATGGGAAGATGTCGTAATATCGAATGGCCATGTTCAGTATCGACGTCCGCCATTACGTCAGCCTGCGGTCCTGTTTCAGAACGTCAATGGAAAGCGATTCATGGATGTTTCCAATCAGGCAGGACCGTACTTCAGTGTCCCGCATATCGGACGGGGAGTTGCGGCGGGTGATCTGGACAACAACGGGACACTCGACATCGTCGTCGTTCATCAGAACGACCCTGTCGTAATCATGAAAAACCGGGCTCCAATCAAGCCGTGGCTTGGCGTCCAGTTGATCGGAAAGAAATCGAATCCTGACGCGATCGGTGCAACCGTATCAACCAGGTCTTCCGGCCGAACCATCACCCGGTTTGTTGTGGGGGGAGGCAGTTACCTTTCCAGCAGTGACCGGCGAATCATTTTTCCGTTGGACTCTGGTTTTCAAGACGACATGGAACACGAAACTCCGGAAATCACTGTTAACTGGCCGAGCGGCCAGACAGAATGCTATTCAAAGCTCACACCCGGCAAATACAATCGACTGTTGGAGGGATCTGGTGAGTCGCGCTAAACCACCTTCATCGAAACACAAAGCTTCTCCCCGGAAAACGTGGATCACGATACTTGTGGTCGCAATCGCTGCAGGACTCGCCTATTGGTGGTTTCGCGATGATCCACGAACATTGCTGCGCGAAGCACGAGCGATCGCACGTGTCAACCCCTCAAAAGCAGATGATCTTCTGATTCGCAGCATCGTCGCTGCAGGGGGCAATTTCCCGGATGCATCTCTTGAACGCAGCATAATTTTTGCCGGCCATCATCAGATGGATGAAGCCATCGGTTGTTTCAGCCAAATCACTAATCCTCGACGTTGTGATCCAGCGGAACTGTTGAGATTGGCAAAGCTCGCAATCGCAGAGAACTCAGACTACCTGGCCGACCGGGCCCTTAATGCCGCTCGCCAGACCGGACCTGACGAAGCGGAAATCCTGCGAATGCTCATTTCATTGAACCAGCGGTACGATCGACAGGAAGCCGTGCTTTCCGAAAGCGCTCGCCTCGCCGAGTTGGTCCCAGAAGACCCCGCGCCCTGGTTGGTTTCCGCACGAATTCACGATGCGAATCGCAATGTCCCGGAGGCATTGGCATCTTTTCACAAGGCTCTTGAACGCAACATTAGCCCGGCAGAACTCAACGAAGTTCGCAATGACCTGGCAGAGTTATATTTGCATGAAGGAAATCTGTCTGCCGCCCGCGAGCAATTGGAGCAACTTCGTAAAGCCCGCGATCCAACGGAATCCGATCGACTCAAATGGGCGTATCTACTGCGTCACGAAGGGGAATTCGAAGCGGCACTTAACGAGATCGAGAAAGTTCTTGAACTGAATTCAAATCACGTGGCTGCCTTGGAACTGCAGGGAACTCTCCAGCTCGATTGCAATCGTCCTGACGAGGCCGTTCGGCAACTGGAACGCGTGATTGCTTTGCAACCATTCAGAGTTGAGGCCCACAGTAAGCTCGGACAGGCATATCAACGATTGAATCTTCCAGAGAAATCGGCTCTTCATTTCAAGCGAAGTCGCGAACTGATCGAAACCCGCATCAAGTTAATGGATACTTTGGAACGGTTGCGAGAACATCCGGAAAACGAGTCACTTCGAGACCAGGCGATTCAACTCCATCTGGCACTTGGTGAACGCAACGCCGCAGCCAACTTACTATCGCGTCTCAGGAAGTTGCCCAACTCTCAAAAGTAGGCAAGCTCGCGAGTACCGATCGAAAGAGATTGGATTTTTCCTCTCATCCTGCCTGGCGAGGGTCAGGCGAGAAGATCGTGAACAATCCGGCCGTGGACATCGGTTAAGCGGAATTCTCGACCGGCGTGAAAGTAGGTCAGGCGTTCGTGATCCATCCCCAGCAAATGCAAAATCGTGGCCTGCAGGTCATGGACATGCACGGGATTGTCGACAACGTGGAAGCCCAGATCATCCGTTGAACCGTAGACCAGGCCGCGTTTAATGCCACCCCCGGCCATCCACATCGTATAGGCCTGAGGATGATGGTCGCGTCCCAGGCTTCGCCCCAGGGCAGGATTGGTTTCCACCATTGGTGTCCTGCCGAATTCACCGCCCCAGACGACCAGCGTTTCATCCAGTAAACCACGTCGTTTCAAATCAGTAACCAGCGCTGCGGAGGCCTGATCGGTCTTGCCGCAATTGTTTCTCAGGTTGCCTGCGACATCCGAATGGGCATCCCACCCTTCATTGTAGATATTGATAAAGCGCACTCCCCGCTCGATCATCCGCCGAGCCAGCAGGCAGGCGCGAGCGAACGATGGCTTGTCGGGTTCGCATCCATACATTTCGAGAGTCTCTTTCGATTCACTCTTCAGGTCCATCAACTCGGGAGCCGAAGTTTGCAGACGATATGCCATTTCATAACTGGCAATGCGCGTGGCAATCTCAGGATCCCCTTCCTGCTCCAATCGCCGACGATTCAAAGTGCCGATCAGATCGAGAGAGTCTCGCTGCAGTCGAGGATCAATCCCTGCCGGGCTGCTGACATCCAGGATCGGATCTCCCTGGTTACGCAGACGGCATCCCGAGTAGACCGTTGGCAGAAAACCACTGGACCAGTTCGCCGCTCCACCGCTGATTCCAGCCCCCGTAGACATCACAACGAAAGCTGGCAGGTCGCTCGCTTCCGCCCCCAAACCATACGTGACCCAGGAACCGAGGCTCGGTCGCCCCGGCTGTGAAAAGCCGGTATTGAAGAAGATCTGGGCAGGAGCGTGGTTGAACTGATCCGTATGGACCGACTTCACAATTGTGATGTCATCGACAATTTTGGCCAGGTGGGGCAGGACCTCCGAAAGTTCCGCTCCACTTTGACCATGCCGGGCGAACTTGAACACCGGCCCCAGGCAGTTGGCATCCGGTCGAATGAAGGCATAACGCTGACCACCAACAACTTCGGGAGGGATTGGTTTCCCCGTGAAATCTGCCAGCTTGGGCTTATAGTCAAACAGATCAAGCTGGCTGGGAGCCCCCGCCATAAAAAGATGAATAACAGCCTTGGCCTTCGGATCAAAATGCGGCTTGCGGGGAGCCATTGGATTGGCAACCGCCGCATTCGACATCCGCGTGGCTCCCGCGGTCAGCAACGATGCCAGCGCCACTTTGCCGACACCCAATTGGCAGTCGCGGAAGAAATGACGACGAGTGATTTCGAGGTTCTTCAGTTGTTCAATCTGCATGGGACGGTTCCTTCGTGGAAGTACTTTCAGTTTTCAGGCGAATACGATTCCACGTCGACTAATTCCTGGTGACTACTTCATCGAGGTTCAGAATACTGCGAGCAATCAGCGTCCAGAGGGCTCGTGCCTGCCAGCGTTCTGCGTCGGCTTCAGCCCCTGGTCCTGCGATGAGTTTTGCATCGAGTTGTCCGGCAGCCAGTCGAACTCGCTGATGTTCCGCGAACTTATTCAAGAGGTCGATTTCCTCGGGAGCAGGTGGACGTGTGACGATCTGCCGGAACAGAATCCGCAGTCGTTCTTCCGCAGGTTCATTTCTGGCAGCAAATGATCGCCCCAGTGTCTGTGCGGTTTCAACAAATACGGTGTCGTTCAATAGTGTTAATGCTTGAAGTGGCGTATTTGTCACTTCGCGTCGCGCGACACAGGCTTCGCCGCTTGGTCCGTCGAACGTCAGATTCATCGCAAACGGCGCGGTGCGTTTGCTGAACGTGTACAGCGTTCTGCGGTAGCGGTCTTCACCGGGGCTGACTGTCCACGACAACCCGCCGTATGTCCCTTCGGTCGTCACACCTGCAGGCTGGGGCGGAAAGACACTGGGGCCGAGCATTTTCTGCGACAGCAAGCCGCTGGCCCTGAGAGCGGAATCACGGATGATTTCCCCTTCCAGACGGAATCGGGGGCTGCGAGCGAGCCATTCGTTTTGCGTGTCCCTGGCCAGATGTTCAGCGGTCACGCGGGACGATTGACGATAAACAGCACTACACGTGATCATTCGATGCAACTGCTTCATGTCCCAGCGAGGAACTGCAATCGCGTTTTGGCCGTCGCCAGACAGTTCGACGGCCAGCCAGTCGAGCAGCCCCGGATTCGAGGGACTCGCTCCCTGGCTTCCAAAGTCTTCAACCGTACGCACCAGACCGCGACCGAAAAACGCCGTCCACTCGCGATTGACGGTCACTCGACTCCCCAGCGGGTTACTACGACTGACCAGCCATCGTGCGAAAGTCAGCCGATTGGCGGGTTCACCTTGCTGAAGTTGCGTCAGCGAAGCGATCACCGCGGGTTGTACCTGCTCCTTCGGCTGCAGGAATTCTCCGCGATGGTGTCGATGCGTCGTGCGAGGGTTGTTCGCCGGACGTTCCTGAAAAACGAGTGTTGTGGGAAATGCGGGGATCTGATTTCTCAGATTTGCAATTTCTTTGCGAGCTTCAGCTAGTTCAGGAGCGACTTCGCAGAACTGACTCAATAACAATGGAGGAAGTTCCACGTTCGATGATGCTGGTTTCACCGGCTCCTTTGAATCTCGCATTGCCAGCAGCATCGGTTCCAGATCGAGGGGCAGGGGACTGGCTTCAACGGCCCGAACATCATCGGTGACAGAAACGCGGAATCGCCCCAATCCGGCGGCATAATACCGTTCAAACAATAGAGCGAGATTGAGTTGTGAAGCTCGGTTGACCGGCTCTTCAAATCGGAAGACCGCGACGTGCGACTTTCCTTGACCGCCGTTAATCGACCAGCCTGTCTGCTGGTTGCCATCCAGTGCCATAGCAGCCGTATTGCCACCATTGGCGAAACTCTGTGACGGTGCGGTCAATTTCACGCGTTGTCCATTGGCCTTGAGAGTGATTTCACTCATGAAGAAGTCGCCGAAGGGCCCCTCATAGTAGACCCGTCCGGGACCGTTCTTGGGGAGCCGCTCGTCCGGCAATGCTTCAATACGAATCGCGGTCCATCGTGAGCCTGTTCCCGTTCCGGGAGCGAACGTGATGTCGTACAAGTCGTGCTTCGACATATCACCACTGACTATAATCGAATTATCGTCGAGGACCGTCAGCAGCGGCAGGTTGCTGGTCGCAGCGGTCGGCTTGAGTGGTGTCCATTTCACGACGCGATCCCGTTCACTCGCGACCCACTCGCCAAACTTGCGAGCCAGATGAGTCTGTCGTCGGTCGGATTCTGTACCGCCCCCCGAAGCACTACGCTGGCCCACACTGATGCGGAATTTACCAAGGGTATGTTGCTTACCGAAATTCTGATGGAGGCGAATTATCAGACGGCTTGGCCCCGAGTTTCCAGTCGGCTGGGCCAGAAAAAACGTGGCAGTTCGATTGACGTTCCATTCCCCTGGTCCATGAATCGCCCAACCGCTGGCCTTGGTCTCACCATCGATTGCTTTGTCGACGGAAAACATCTCTTGTGAAAAGTCAGCGGTGGCTCGCGTGAATTTCAGCGGCGTCTCGGCGGCACCTTCTTTCGCAGTCACACTCGCCGCAAATTCACTCAACACAAAGTTTCCATGGGGAGTTCGCCCTGGACCTTTGCTGGGAAGTTTGGGATCTGCGAGCGCTTCCAGGCGGATGGCGGCAATGTCGCTAACGGATGTCTCGAACTGAATCTGGTAGGTGTCGGTATCGGGAGTCGGACCGGTTACGAGTATTGATCCATCGGACTGCGGTTCCAGTTTCGCCTCGCCTGCGGATGTTGCCGCAATTGGCTTGACGATGGTCCACGTCAACTCGTCGGGTAACGGAAACCGCTTTGGCAGATCACTCTGCATCCTGGCAATTTGCTTTTCGATTTCCACTCGACGCGCAGCGATGTCAGATCGAACGACATCCATCTCGGGTTCGTCCGCATTATTCAGCAGTGCGAACATGCTGTAATAGTCACGCTGTGTGATTGGATCATACTTGTGGGTATGGCACTGAGCACACACCATCGTCAGGCCCGTCCAGATGATCGAAGTGGTCGCAACGCGATCGGTCATCGCATAGAACCGGAACTCCAGCGGGTCAATTCCCCCTTCTTCATTCAGCATCGTATTGCGATGGAATCCGGTCGCGATCCGCTGATCCTGAGTCGCCCCTGGCAGCATGTCACCAGCGAGTTGATCAATCGTAAACTGATCGTATGGCAGGTTGCGATTGATAGCGCTGATGACCCAGTCGCGATAGGGCCAGACCGACCGCGTCCGGTCCTTTTCGTAACCGTTCGTGTCTGCATACCGTGCGAGGTCCAGCCAGCGGCGTCCCCACCGCTCACCGTAATGAGGCGAAGCAATCAGTCGGTCAATCAGCCGTTCATACGCATCGGGAGATTGATCGCTGACGAATTCATCCGCTTCCTCAGGCGTCGGAGGCAGGCCGATCAGGTCGAGAGAAACTCGCCGAACGAGCGTGTAACGATCCGCTTCGGTCGAAGGATTCAGCTTTTCCGCCTCGAGCCTTGCCAGGATAAAGGTATCAATTCCCCCTCGTGGCCAGCCCTTTTTCTCAACGCCTGGCAAAGGAGTTCGTTCCGGCGGAACGAACGACCAGTGCGGCTTATACTCGGCACCAGCAGCAATCCATTTCTTCAGCGTCTCTTTCTGAGCCGCGGACATCTGCAGTTTGGTCGAAGCAGGGGGCATCTGCAGTTCACTGTCCGTGGAGTGAATCCGCCGGATCAGTTCACTGGCTGCCGGTTCCCCAGGAACGATCGGTCGCTCACCCGACTCAGCTTTTTTGACAGCCGCTTCGCGCAGGTCCAGCCGCAATCCCGCTTCACGTTTGGTTTCATCAGGACCGTGACATTTGAAGCAGAATTGAGAAAGTATCGGCCGGACATCGCGTCCGTAATCGGGGCTGTCAGCCGCCGATGCGACTGTCAGAAAACAGCAGACACTGGCCAGCAAAGTGGCCGACAGACATAGAATCTTCATCTCGGTTGCTCTCCTTCAAGATTCGCGCTTCGTCAGGCATGCGGCACTTCATCCAGTGGCCGCCTTTCGATCACGAATCTCAACAGACATCGTCCCCCATGTAGGCATTCCGTGCAAGTCCGTCGAGGAGGAGTGCCTCGAATGAAAAATGTGTGGCACAGTAGTCACCAGTTGTTTCAAACGACATCTTGATCGCGAAGCGATCCCAGACCGTTGCCGGGGGTTGCAGCGCAGCGGAAACCCCCGGAACAGAATCGTCACACAAAATGCATCCCGGAGGGAAGAAAACATGTGCCGATAGAGGTCATTCATACGTTCGACATTCTTGAGCCTGCGAATCCACATCGTGTTCAGCACCTATGGAACGCCTGCCTTGGATCAAACCGGAGCATTGGGTATGACGCGATCTGGCATCCCTTCAGGATGCTTTTTGCGGGCGAGTTCTTCGATCCGGGGGTCGACGCTGCGCTCTGACCCCCGGCCACGATCTATGACGCCTTCGGCGTCATTTCGCACCCTTGGCAGCCAGTATTTGAAAGAAGTTAACGGCTATGACCGGTACGCCCTTCAATTACCGTGGAGCTTCCAGCAACAGATAAAGGACGTTGTCCGTGAACGCCGGGTCTCGCGTCAGGCCAAGGTGATCCGTAAACAGGAAGTTGACGCTTGACCAACTGATTGGCGAAACGAGACGTGGTGACCAGGGGACGCCTGCGGCATATCGTTCATCCATCAAAGCACTGGCTCGTGTCACTTTGCTGTCACCGGGGAGCTTGGAGGCCACTGAAACGCGACCGTCGGCATAGACCCAGAGTTGAGCCGATGTCGGATAGGCGTCGCCAGCGATCAGATGAATCGTCGTCCCCGCCGGACATTTCGCTCGCACATCCAGGGCCACGTGGAAGGCCTTGGCGCGGTCCAGGCATTTCTTGACATGATCATAGATGATGGCTTGCTGCTGAGCAGGATTTGTCACATTCGGCATCAGTTGATGAACGACGTATTGTTGACTCGGATTGAGCAGTCCCCAGCGATAATGAGCCCACGTCTGAACATCCATGACATCTACCGACTTTCGCTCAGCATCCGTCAGCACAGGCCGATGTCGTGAACGAGGGAGCAGTTGATAGAGCCCGGGCATCGTCCCCAGGATCGCAGCCTGATACCGCGGGAGTGCCTGTGAGAAGACGACCCCTTTGACAAGGTTTTCAACGGCATCGATCGCACCAGAATTCGGGGTCCCCACCAGAACCACTCGTTCCACATTCGCAGCTCCCGCCCAGGTCAACTTGGGAAGTGAACCGTCAGACGGCAGATCCGCATTGCCGTATTGAATGTAGTATCGGGCCAGCAACCCGCCCATGGAGTGAGCCACGATATCAAACTTGACTGGTGCCGCTCCCTCGCCGTACCGCTTGCGACGCGACGTTTCAATCTCCAGCTTCTTCCCCAGAATGAACTGATGAAGTCTGTCAGCGTTCTCAACGGTGTCGCGCCGCCAGTCGTAGGCAAACTGGTAGGACTCGTGCGATTGAGCAGTGTGCTCGGTTCGACCGGATGCTTCGTGGTATCCCCCCACGCCGAGCGCTGACAGGATGTCGCGATAGGCGTTCATCTCAAACGGAACCCCGAAGACACGGATTTCGAGTGCGTCCAGGACACCCCGTACCTGAACATTGTCTGTCAGTTCGCGCAGCGGTTTTCCTTCTGCCATCGGTAGACCAAGTAATCGAGCACCATTCGGGGTGCTGGCATCGATCCCGTCCCCACCGAACTCACCCCAGACAACGCGTTGAGATTCCGCATCGACCAGTCTTGAACCGAGCACACCGGGGATGACGATCAACGGGTTCCGTTCGGCATCGGCCGATTGAGCATTGCGGCCATAGATATCCCCCAACTTCGGCAGGGCGGCTTCAACACTGGGGGCGTTTGCAGGGGGTAGGCTGTCACCTGTGTCCGAGATGCTGTTTGAAGTTGGTGTAAACGTCGGGGGCTGCAGAGTTGGAGGCGCAGTGGGAAGCTGCGGGGCTGTGGGAACAGCAGGGGATGAACGATCCGGGGGTACGACATTGGGTCTGGAGAGCGGATCGAACCCGATGTTCGACCGGCAACCCATGCCCATGATCAGAATCAGCCCCAATAGACCTGCCATCCGTGGCATGACTCGCCCCACCTTCCAGCCGCACTCAAGATCCGCGAAAGAGTTTTCCGATCACCCCGACCGCGGTCACCGGAAATCGTACGCGATTTTGTGGTTTTGGGGAACCGCTAATCGACGCTGATGAACCCTGATTTTGAAGAGAATATGTGCGGGAGGAGAAACTGGGGGAGGGCTCAAGTGATGAGAACGTAGATTGGAACACGCTGAACAGGACTTGTCATTTTCGATAAGTGGCAGACGCGGCAATCCCAGTTCCTCTTCCGATTAGCGTTCCATCAGCGTTTATCAGCGGTACTTCGTTGGATATCATGTGCCGCACAGGAATCGTCCGTTACCCGCTCTGGAGTCTGCACCATGCTCGGATTGAACCTTCGCCACCTGACGGCGATCGCGATGGCTACCGTGTTATTCTCTTTCGCAATGAAGGTTCAAGCAGCCGACTGGACACGGTTTCGGGGATCGTCCGGGACGGGACTGGCTCAGGCTGCCGACAAACTTCCGGCAGAGATTGCTCCCGGACAGAACCAGATCTGGCGAACGGAGCTTCCGCCGGGACATTCGTCTCCCGCGATTGTTGGAAACCGGATTTTCGTGACCGCAGTGCGTGGGGAACGTGAAAAAGAGTTGTTCACCATCTGCCTCGATCGAGCCACGGGCAAGATTCAGTGGGAAGCGAAAGCTCCTTACAAGAAGCTTGAAGAGATCCACTCGATCGGCAGTCACGCTCAAAGCAGTCCCTGTGCTGATGCGGAGTGTGTTGTCAGCTTCTTCGGTTCAAGTGGCCTGTACTGCTATGACCACAGCGGCAAGGAACTGTGGAACAAGCCGATGGGGCCGTTCAACAACAATTTTGGAGCGGGAAGCTCTCCGCTGATCGTCGGGGACCGAATCCTCCTTTGTCAGGATCACGATCTTGGTTCCTTCCTGATGGCGATCAACAAGAAGACGGGCGAAATCATCTGGAACAAGGATCGTTCTGAGTTTCCTCGTAATTACTGCACTCCCATCATCTGGGAAAATGCCGGCAAGAAGCAGATTGTCATCGCGGCAACATTGCGCGTTGTTGGTTATGACCTGGAAACAGGAAACGAAGCCTGGACGGTTCGCGGTATCTCGCGCATGGTTTCCTGTTCGCCGACCGTCGGCGACGACGGAATGCTGTACGTCGCTGGCTGGGCCGCTGGAGGTGACGAAAATGAGCGAATCAGCGCCGAACCATTCGATTCGGTCGCCGAATTGAAAGATACCGACAAGAGTGGCACGCTCGAAGAATCCGAATTGAAAGATGGACCGATCCATCAACGGTTCTCGCAGGCCGATCGGAACAAGGATGGAAAGCTGACGAAGGCCGAATACGAATACTTCCGCAACCTTTTCGCCGATGGCAAGAACGTTGTGATCAGTATCAAGCCCGGGGCCAGTGGCGAAGCGACAGACAGCCATGTTGCCTGGCGCCACAGTCGTCTGGTTCCGTTCTGTGCATCGCCGCTTTATGTGAATGGGCTGATCTTCACGATCAAGGATGGTGGCGTGCTGCAATGCCTGAATGCAAAGACCGGTAAACAGTTGAAGCAGCAGCGACTGGAAGCCAGCAAGAGCTACTATGCCTCCCCTGTTTCCGGTGATGGCAAAGTCTATCTGCTGGATGAAATCGGGGAGTTGACCGTCATCAAGGCAAACGACCAGGGCGAGATTCTTCATACCGCGGAATTCAAGGAAGACGTCTATGCAACTCCGGCACTGGTCGACGGTCGGATCTACTTGAGGACAGCGAAGGCGCTGTATTGCTTCGGAATCACTGACAAGAAAAATTGAGTCTACCAGGAATCTGGTTGGAATGATCGAAGGAGACGGCAGGATGTACGGCGGTTTTCAGGCACATCTGGCGAATCAACTGGACGAGATTCGTCACAACGGGCTCTACAAGTCCGAGCGAGTCATATCGACGCCGCAGGGAACATACGTTCGGGTCGCGGACGGCAGGCCCGTTCTGAACCTGTGTGCCAATAATTACCTCGGACTGGCACAACATCCTGAAATCCGCGATGCAGCAAAGCAGGCCCTGGATGACTGGGGCTACGGCTGTGCATCGGTCCGGTTCATTTGCGGAACCCAGGGGATTCACAAGCAGTTGGAAGCGAGATTGTCGACCTTTTTAGGGACCGAGGACACGATCCTGTATTCCAGTTGCTTCGATGCCAATGGAGGCTTGTTCGAGACCTTGCTGACGGCCGAAGACGCGGTGATCTCGGACGAATTGAATCACGCCAGCATCATCGATGGCATCCGACTCTGCAAAGCCCAGCGCTATCGTTACAAAAATAACGACATGGCTGATCTGGAGACGAAGCTGAAAGAAGCCGTTGCGGCGAAGGCCAGATTCAAACTGATTGCTACCGACGGCGTGTTTTCGATGGATGGCTATATCGCCAACCTGGCCGCGATCTGCGAGTTGGCCGACAAGTACGACGCTCTGGTGATGGTCGATGATTCTCATGCCGTCGGATTCACAGGCCCCACGGGCCGCGGAACGCACGAACTGCACGGTGTTATCGATCGCATCGATATTCTGACAGGAACGCTTGGCAAGGCTCTGGGGGGAGCCAGCGGTGGCTATACCAGCGGTCGCAAAGAGATCATCGAATATCTGCGTCAGCGTTCGCGCCCCTACTTATTCTCAAACACCATCGCCCCGCCGATCGCAGCGGGATCAATTGCAGCACTGGACATGCTCACACGTTCGACGGAATTGCGAGACAAACTCGAAGCCAACACACGATTCTTCCGAGAATCGATGTCATCACTGGGATATACAATTCTGCCGGGCACTCACCCCATTTCGCCAATCATGCTGGGAGATGCTTCGCTGGCAGCCCGTGTGGCTGAAGCCATGCTGGAAAAGGGCGTGTATGTCATTGGATTCAGTTATCCAGTTGTCCCGCAGGGAAGGGCACGAATCCGCACGCAGATCTCAGCCGCACATTCTCAGGCGGACCTGGAATTTGCTGTGAAGAGTTTCGCCGAGGTGAAACAGCAACTGGGGATTTGATCCGTGGCACTGTGGTTCCGCCATTCCACACACGACATCGACCTGATTGGTTTTCTTTGAGGTGCCACTCAACGCGGGTAACGACTTTGCTTGAGTAGAAACAAGTCTTGATGCG
>JBAWWJ010000089.1:0-29376 GCA_037146815.1 Planctomycetota bacterium | reverse complement strand
ACCAGTGACTTCCACCGTGTGAAGATGGCACTCTAGCCGCTGAGTTAATCGCCCGACGGGTGACGCTGCCCTGCAGCGGTTTCCCGATCTCAATTTGTATCGGCTTCCTGTGCGAACGGCAAGGAATTCCCCCCAAAGGGCCTTTTCCTTTTTCAAAATGGGGTCGCATTGTCGCGAAGATTCTGGCGGCCCGTAAGGGTTTGGCGATCACCAAGTGATCGTCTGAACTGTCGAGACGTGCATTCCTTGTGGGCTGAAGGCCCAAAAGAACAAAGCACAGGGCTTCCAGCCCTGTGAACGGGAAACAAATCAAATTGTGCGACCTGAAAGGTCGCGAGAGGTCATCGATCGGAGTTGGTCGTTCTGACGGAATTTCTTGCGACCTTACAGGTCGCACTCCCTGTTCTGTCCGCAGTCACAGGGCTGGAAAGCCCTGTGGTTTGTGCTGGTGGGCCTTCAGCCCACACGAGGCTGACGCAATTCGCGCCGAGTTGCCTCAGTTTCCAAGTTCACGCCTCAACGCTTCCAGTTCGGCGTCGATTTGGGTCTGGCGTTCGTCGACAGCGACGACAGCAGGGATTGTGAAACGGCCGTTGGGGGCTGCGGTCGGGGTGACGCCGAAATCGTCGCGTTTGCGCAAGGCTTCGGCCAGCCGGGCTTCCAGAGCTCTCTGGATTGTTGCCAGGTGCTGTTTGGTCGCCGTAGCGGCTTTATGTTGCTGTTCCAGGCCGGCGATCAGGTCCTCGACCTCGCGTTTTCGCATCAGGCTCTGACGAGCTTCCTGTTCGGAGCCGCTGGCGAGTTGTTCGCGGGCTCGATTGGTCCAGGTAACGATCGATTGTCGATGCTCGGCGATTTCATTCTGAAATCGCTGCTCTGATGCCGATGCGGTGTTGACGCTGCGCTGGGCACCGGCCAGTCCTTCCTGCATTTCGGCGATGATCTCAGCGATCGCGGCTCGCGGATCTGGGGCTTCGTTCAGGAGTTGTGTCAGGTTGCAGGTGACAATATCGGTCAGGCGACTGAAGTAACTCATGGGAGTCTCCTTCGATGAAAATGCGTTCCAGTACTCAGACATCCATTTTCCTGATGCGTGTTTGTCGTCGCATCACGAAACGGGTCTGGGAGATCAATCGATATTCGGGTCCAGATCATTATAGGCATCTTCATCCTGCGATACTCGGGTCGACAATACCGCGGGCGGCCAGCTTTTCCCGCAGCTTTTCCCGAGCCAGTCGCAGGCGACTTTTTGTTGTGGGCAAGTTGGATTCCATTGCCTCAGCCACTTCTGGAAGACTCAATCCGGCGAACACGTGCAGAATGAAGGTCAATCGCTGGTCTTCAGGGATATGAGGCAGCAGGTCGTCCACCGTGCGGGCAAAATCACGGCGGTCGATCTGTTCGTCGGGCAGTGGTAGCTCGTCCGAAAGCCGTGCGATGACTTCCTCCGAGTCGTCGCCGTTCGGACGCCCCCTGACGGCTCGAACGAGGCAGTCATGAGCCCGGCGGCGCGTGGTGTCGATCAGCAAGTTACGGGCGATCCGATACATCCACGCCTTGAATGTCCCGCGTGGCAGGTAATCCCAGGCGGTTGAGTGGACTCGCAACAGGGTCTCTTGCGTCAGGTCTTCGGCCAGTTGCCAGTCTCGCAGCTGACGATGAAAGAACCCGATCAAAGGATTCTGGTGTCGACGAACGAGCTGCTCAAAAGCGGCCTGCTGGCCCTCTTGCAGTTGCAGCATCAGTGAGTCGTCTTCATCGTGCATGGAATGAAAAACAGATGGTGAATCTGGTGCTGTGAATCCGTGTTTATTTCCGAATCCGTTGTCGGCGAAGAGTGACTTCGTTGCCGTGTTCGTTGTACAGGACTTCGTCCATGAAGGCTCGCATCAACATCACGCCGCGGCCGCAGGGACGGTCCAGGTTTTCGGGATCAGTCGGGTCGGGCAGCTTCGCAGGGTCGAAGCCGGGGCCTTCGTCGCGAATCACGACTTCAACATCCCTGGGGGTCAGTCGCAGATTGACATGGATCCGACGTTCGCGCCAGGGTGATGCCGAGCGGCGTTCTTCCACCAGCTTGTAGAAAGCGGTGTGATCGACTTCCTTCAGGTCGGAACTGACTTCCAGGTTACCGTGGTAGAGTGCATTCAGCAGAGCTTCTTCGAATGCGGTACCGGACCTTAGTCGGTCGGTTCGATCAATGCTCCACGAATCGCCCAGCATCTGCTGAAGGTGGCGCGAGAGCGACAGCAGCAGACTGACATCGTTTTCGATCTGGAACGATTCGACCCGTGTTTCGATCCGCTTCAGCAACTCGTTCCGATGGCGATCCTCCTGAAACGCCGCCAGGACTCGGCGCGAGATTTCGACCAGTGACGTGGCGAGAGCTCGCTTGGGAACGTAACTCGATGCCCCCGCATGCAGGGCCTCCACCGCGATTTCTTCGCTCCCTTTGCCTGTCATCAGGATGACGGGGACATGGATGAACCCTTTGCGGATCGCGGCGACCAGTTCCAGCCCGTTCAGGCCGGGCATGTTCATGTCGGTCACAACCAGGTCGGGAGCAGCTTTGCGGATCTGATCGAGTGCGAGCGTACCGTTCTCGGCAAAATCGACGATCCAGTCGGTTTCCTGTTTCAACAGGCCACCCACCAGTTGGCGATCTATCGGCGAATCGTCGACGACAAGAACCGTCGCCATGCAATTTCTCCCGGGAACTGCCTTCCCATCCGAACCGTCATTACGACACTCGTGAACACCGCATCCCTGAAAAATCGACCTGAACACGTTCCCAACCCGATTGAAGCTTGAGACAACCCGGCACGCGTGTCTTTCGGGATTATCCTGACCAGATCTGAATCCGACGTACACCCTGAACAAACGGCAACCGGGGTGAGATACAAACTTTCCGCCAAATATGATACCTATGGCGCTTGTCCTTCCTCCACTGAAACCCACGTAATTCCTGACAGGAGTCCTTCATGCGGACCATCAAGCAGCGTCTGGCCGCCGGTGAACTGGTGATGATTTGCGGCATTGGTCGCGTCTGGCATCACAATCTGGTCAACATTATCGGGGTCAGCGGCGGGTTCCAGGGCTTGTGGTTTGACATGGAACACGTCGGGATGTCGACGCAGGACCTGGAAATCGCTACTGCGGTTGCCCGAAATCATAATCTGGACACGTTCTGCCGGGTTGCTCCCACTGACTACGCCACGGTGACTCGCTGTTTTGAAGCGGGTTCCAGTGGAATCATGGCGGCGCAGATTTTTACTGCGGCACAGGCCGAAGAGTTTGTGAAGTGGTCCAAGTTCGCGCCTCGCGGTTACCGCGGACTGAACACGGGGGGCTGGGACGCCAGGTTTACAACGGTCCCCGCCGCAGAGTTCACTCGACGCGCCAACGAAGAAACGTTTGTGTCGATCCAGATCGAAACCCTGCAGTCCGTCGACGAATGCGAAGCAATCGCCGCGATCGACGGGGTTGACGCCCTGTTCGTGGGACCGGCGGATCTGAGCCAGAGCCTGGGAGTGACCGGTCAATTCTTCGACGAGAAATGCCTGGCGGCGATCGACAAGGTGTCGGCCGCCTGCCGCAACACAGGCAAGCAATGGGCAGCAGTGGCGTTCAATCCGCAGCACGCCGAGATGCTGGTTTCCAAGGGTTGCAAGATGCTGTCACCGACGAACGACACTCGCATTGTCGTGGCGGGGGTTGCTTCTGCGAAAAAAGACTTTGCGAAGTTTTTTGCATGAAAATGAATGGTCGACACGACTGGTCGTCTTGCGAATCGGCGGGAAATCGTTGTTGATTATTGGGAGTGAAATTCGTAGACAAATCAGCTCAGATTCTTGTGGACGAAACCGATTCGCTCGGCCATGATTGCATCGGCCTTCGAAATTCACCCCGGATTTGCCGTCATGAGCAGCGTGCCGCCACCCAATGACACTTCAGACGAAACGTCGCGCGCGGTTCCCGTTTCGCGAAGTCCGTGGGAGCGGATGCTGATTGCACTGGTGGTTGTCGGAACGGTGGGATTGATCGTTGTCGCGATCGGGCAATCGATCGGACTCGATCTGATGTCGACCGCGCGCCGCTGGTCCAGGGTTCGCAAGCTGACGCCGCAGGCCGTGGCGGAGCCTCTTGTTGCAGCCAGCAGCGGTGCCGCTAGTGCCAATCCGACTCGCTCAACGTATTCGGGTTCTCTTGCGGCTGATGCACAGATCTCGCCTCCGCGACGAAAGTCACTCGCATCCAACAACGCCGCTTCCCTTGATCTACCGAAAGACCTCGATCCAGATCCCTCCAAAGATGGGGCAGCCGATCCTGCACGGGGGACGGAACTCCCCGTCAGTCTTCCGGTCGAGACTTCGACCGCGACCCCGGATATGAATCCTCGGCCGCCTGCCGCGCCTGTCGATTCCACCGAAGAACTGCTGGACGCCGCCGCACAACTGGTCAGCATGTCGTGGCAGGACTTTGAATATCCCGTCCGTTGGGGCGTCGCCGAGACGTCGAAAGCACGCATGATCTATGCGGGAAGCCGTAATCGCCTGCTTAAGGCGATCGCACACACGCGACCGTCGGATCTCTCGCTGGAACTGGCTCGTAAAGATTATGCGACAGCATGTGAGCAGTTTCGGGAAGACCCTCGTTTGGACTACGCCTTCGGCCTGACGCTTTGGAAGCATGGAGAATTCAGCGAAGCGATCGAAATGTTCCAACGAGCTGCACGCCTGGACGAGGAACCGTTTCTGCCGGCTGCGCTTGCCGTTGCCTGGGGACGATTTTTGAGTCACGAAGAACGACGGGGACTCGATCAACTGGCACATATCGCCCGGTTGCTGGCAGCAGCCCCGGACGACTATCCGAAAGCCCGACAGAGGGAACAGGCGGCAACGTCAATCGGCCGTGCCCTGGGGTATTTGTCGGGACCTGGCAAGATTGAGGAACTCGATGAAACGGTGCAATTGACCGCCATCAACATCATGAAGCGATTGCCGGATGACCTGCGCGAAGCCTGCGAACGCGGACGCGAACAGGTTGCCAGTCGCCAGTCCGAGTTGCTGCGATTGACAACTCGCCCGGCAGACCAGGTTCATGCCGATCATCAACTGCGTCAGTCGGAATTGCAGACGCAAATCGATGTGCTGAAAGACGAAATGCGGGATGCTTCGAATGAACTGACTCGAGGACATCGGACGCACATTGAAACAGTCAGTCAGGTCCTGAAAGAGGCCCTGGATGTCGGGACGCAAATGAGGAACCTGCAGTCGTACATCAAGCAACTCCAGGAAAAACGTACCCAATTGGCGAAACCCAAACCCAATGTCGTCAAGCGAGTCCTGCCAGAACACTATTACATCGCGGGCGATAATAGCTCGGTGCAATTGATTCGACAAAACGGAACCGTCAGTTTCATGCTGGATGAACGACCGACGGATCGGGCCAATCGGATTTCCCAGTTAACCAAGGTTCGCGAGGATCTCAAGAAAATTGAAACGGAATTGGCGGACCTGCGATCCAAACAACAGGATCTTGTCCAGCGTCGTCGTGACACGGACCAGCTGCGAAAACTGGATAAAGAAGAGGCGCGGCAGGAACGGGTCGACCGATTGAATGAGCAGCGCGAATTGGAATCACGACTGCGAGAATTGAATAAGGCGCTGCGCCGCACAATGACGTTGCGGGAAGGAATCGACACGATCGCCGCTTACATTCCCTGGAATGTCGAAGTGGAAGGCGAAGCCTTATGGCAGGCCATGAACCGAAAACCGAATCGGGACTGATTCTCCGCCCCTCTTCCACCTCATAGAATTCCATCACTCCCCATTCACCCGGCTGGACGATCCGTTTGTTTTCGCGCAGGCCGATCCTGAATATTTGCGAGTTAAACATCGCAAGAGATTACTGTGCATGCACTTACGCGAAAGGCGTGTCGATGCATCGGGATTTCCCTCGTTCACACTTCGGGTTACACGGAATCCGAGCTAGAATCACCTTACAAATCGTCGTAACCTGAGCGACCTTCGGAACTTTCCACTGCGGCCGTCGTCAAAGATACAGTCGCCGCAACAAGATTACACCAGCCAACAACCGAACCACTGAGAAGACTCAGCGAGGAATTACCGATCATGGACTTTCCCGTTTGTCCGTCGTGCGGCCAGTCAGTCATTGATGATGATGTGGATGAATGTCCGTTTTGTGGTTCTTCCATGAAGGCAAAACCAGGGGCAAAGCCGTCCCCGAAACCTGCCGCTTCGGTCAAACCTGCACCTGGCAAACCCGCCGTCGCCGAAAAGCCTGCGGCCAAGCCGACAGCTGGGAAACCCGGAGCACCCGGGCGTCCAGCGGGCGCAAAGCCGGGTCCGGCCGATGATTTTCCGTTTGAAGCAGAAGTACCCGGAGCAAAAACCGCGATCCAGGCGATGCCCAATCCGTCGAAAGGGCGGTCGGTCCTCGTCGTATGTCCGATGTGCGAGACCGAAGGATACATCGCACCGACGGCTGTCGGCAAAGACGTGAAGTGTGCAAATACCCAGTGCATGGTGCCAATCTTCAAAGCGCCGGCTCCCAAGGTTGAAACGGCTCCCCCACCAGCCCCCAAGAAGAAAAGTAATCTCGTGATGGTGGGCGGAGTGACCGTCGCTGTCGTGGGTGTGGTCGGGGTTGCTGCCGTGTTTCTTCCCGGAATGCTGGCACAAAAACCGAAGCCAGCGGCGATGTCGGAAGAAGACAAGGCGCTGTTATCCCAGTCGTCGAATCCAAAGCCACCCCCAAAGACTGCATCGCCAGCGGAAACTAAAACGGTTGTTCCAGCGACTGACGTCAAGACTCCAGAAAAGGGGGGGGTGACTGATGAATTGCTGGCCGCTGTCGTCAAGCAATTGAACGACGCCGCGTTAATGAATCCACCCAAGCAACGAAGCAAGCCCGTCTGTCGCCAGTTGGCCGCAGAAGCCTGCATTCGACTGGGTGACCTGAAAGCGGCCAGTGAGCACTTGTCACAACTGGAAATCGTTGGAGCCAATGTTCCGTACTATCGGATTGAGCCCAATGTGGCGCTGTTCTGGCTCAATTGGGAAACTGACAAGGCTAATGCCGGAAAAATTCTTGATGCCGCACTTGATGATGCGCGTAAGTTGCCTAAGTTTGGTCGTCATCAGATGGAAGTTGCAGGTCGCCTGGCTGCAGCACTGGTCACGGCAGGTCGTGTGAAAGAAGCACAAGAGCTTCTGCAATCCCATCAGTCCGCAGAGAATGATGGGCAATTGGCGGCTCGTACCCAGATGGCTTCCGACGGGCGATTGACACGCATCACCAAAACCCTGGCAGTACTCCCGTGGACTCGACCGCAAGCCGCTGCCACCACAGGGGCACTCGTGGCCCACAACCAGCTTGCGGCGGCGAAGACCTGGTCTGAGGCTCAGGCGGATGATGAAGCCAAAAGCGAGTGCTTTGCAGTCTGGGCGGAAGGGGTCGCGTTCCACCAATCCAAACCCGGCCCGGCAAATTCAACTCCTGAAATCGAAGATGCGATTAAAGGATTGTCCGCCGCACTGAAAGCTCGCGTCTGGGCGCGTGCCTCCTGTGGCCGCTATGTCGCAGGAGATATGCCCGGGGCGGCAGAGACATTGAAACTGGCAGTCGCGGAACTGGCGAAAGTCGCCGTTCCCGCGGAGCCCGAGATGCCTTCCATCAAGGCGACAGTCAACTATAAGTTGCCCGCCGATGCGCCGCTGGTCCATGCTGCCACTGCGGCTGCCGAGATCGCATATGTCCAGACGCTCTGGCCGGATCAGAAAGCACAAGCCGAAGCGACTCTCGACCTGTCCCTGGTTTTTGCTCGAGGTCTTGCACCCGCCTGGGGGGCTGTGAATGAGCGTCATAATCAGGCCGAGCAGTTAGGCCTGATGGGCTTGCGCGACATGTTGAAGCGTGAAATGTCGCTGAAGAACGATGATCAGGCGAGTCAAAATGCAGTCCGGTACCGCAAGGTTCTGACAGACCTGAAAAGTGCGGCCCAACGCCGATTTGTGCTGCAGGCCTTGACCATGTCACGGCTGGCTGAAGTCGGATTGAAGGAAAAAGTCTGGTCAGTCGTTAACGATCGCAGTGCTGAATCGAACATCAGTCGCCGCGATGATTTCCTGGGGACGGCGCTGATCGGTGAACTCATGGAGGTCTTCCGCGGCACGGATACGGAAAAGGTCATTCAAGCGGCTGTTGGTGGTGCGCAAATTGTCAGACCAGACATTGCCGTTGTTCGTGAACTGGTCCAGCAGAATCCCGCTCAGGCTGCCGATTTTGTTTCCAAACTCCCTGCGGAAAACAGTCCTCGTGATGAAATCGTGTTGACGGTCGCGACGTCGCTCGCCGCAGACGGGAACAGCGACGCGACGCTGGCATTTGTCAACAAGCTGGCAGACCCTGTCTTGAGGGAAGACGCCTATCGATTGTCCGCGGCCCTGCTTGCACAGCGAGGCAAAGTCGATGCTGTCTGGAAGCAAGTCGCGATTGCTCAACAAGCCACCGAAAAGGCGTCACTCTGTCGTTCACTCGTCGTCGGATTTAAGAGTGCCTCACCCCAGAAGGAACTCCCCTGAACGATTGTGAGTCTCGTCCGTCTACGTTGGAACTCGCATCAACGTCTGCTAGGATAAACCGCGATCCCTCCCGTATGCGATCCCGGCCACGACAACGAGACCACTCGTTCTTCGGAGAACCTGCCCATGACGTTTTTGTCCTTCCGCAACTCACGTGCTCTGCAGTTCTGCCAACTGGGATTACTTGCCGGCATGATCGTATATGCCTGTCAACCTGCGAGTCTTCATGCGCAGGAAGGAAAAGGCGAAAAAGCTGAAAAGCCAAAGGTCCGAGTCGAAAACCCGTTCCCTAAAGCCTTCCCCGCTCCAGAACTGGAAGGGGGCGTTGAGTGGCTGAATGTCGGTGGACCGATCTCGATGAAGGATCTGCGTGGGAAAGTCGTGGTCCTCGACTTCTGGACGTTCTGCTGCATTAACTGTATGCACGTTTTGCCCGACCTGAAGTATCTCGAAAAGAAGTACAACAAAGAACTGGTCGTGATCGGTGTCCATTCGGCAAAGTTTGACAACGAGAAAGAAACCGGGAACATTCGTAAGGCAATCTTGCGATACGAGATCGAACATCCGGTCATCAACGACGCCAATATGACGATCTGGCGCAAGTTCCAGATTAGTTCATGGCCTTCGCTGGTTCTGATCGATCCCGAAGGGAACTATTGCGGTACGCAGCCTGGTGAAGGAAATCGGGAACTGTTTGATACGGTCATTGGCAAGGTGATCGCGTATCACAAATCCAAAGGGACACTCGACGAGACGCCCATCAAATTCGATCTGGAACGAAATCGAACCCCTGCCACCGCTTTACGGTTCCCCGGTAAGTTGCTGGCTGACTCGGCGAATCAACGGTTGTTCATTTCCGACAGCAACAACAATCGAATCGTGATCGCATCGCTCGACGGCAAGCTGATCGATGTTGTCGGCAGCGGCGCGATTGGTTCGAAGGACGGCAGCTACGCTGAAGCCCAGTTTGATCATCCGCAAGGGATGACGCTGGTCGGCGATGTTTTGTATGTCGCGGATACCGAAAACCATCAGATTCGAACGATTGACCTCGCGAAGAAAGCGGTCGAAACACTATCGGGCACGGGGAAACAGGCTCATTTTCGTTCGCAGGGTGGAAAGCTTCGCCAGGCGGAACTTAACAGTCCCTGGGATCTTTGCGTCGTTGACAGTGTCCTGTATGTCGCAATGGCTGGTCCACATCAGATCTGGTCGCACAAACTGGGGTCGGCCACGATCCAGCCCTATGCCGGGTCAGGCCATGAAGACATCCGCGATGGAAGTCTGGATTCAGGTGCCCTGGCTCAGCCATCGGGTATTGTGACCGATGGAAAGTCCTTGTTTGTTGTCGACAGTGAAGGTTCGGCCGTCCGCCGGATTTCCACCAAGGCCAAGCAGAGTTTGCTGGACCCCTCGGGCGACATCAAGACAATCGCCGGGACGCACGACCTGGCACGCGGACAGAGTCTGTTTGCGTTTGGCGATGTGGATGCCGAAGGGACGGCGGCACGCTTTCAGCATCCCCTGGGAATCGTGCTGCATGAGGGTGGTGCGTTTGTCGCGGACAGTTACAACCACAAGATCAAGTTCGTCGATCTGAAGACTCAAAAGGTGTCAACTTGGGCCGGGACCGGCAAACCGGGAACTGCCCTGGCACCAGTTCAGTTCGCAGAACCTGCGGGAATGACGATTGCTGGTAACAACCTGTACGTGGCTGACACGAACAATCACCGACTGGTCGTCATCAATATGGCGAATAAGCAGGCGACAGAACTGGTGATCGACGGACTAGCTCCCCCGAAGCCGATCACTGCGGACTTGGCCTCGCTCGAAAGTCGGGAAGTCGCTGTTGATGCTCAAAAACTGACAGCCGCCGACGGAATCGATTTTCAGGTCGAATTCGCACTGCCGGAAGGTTTCAAGCTGAATCCGCTGTTCCGAGTAAAGTATAAAGTCGTCACGGACGGGAAGTTGGTGGCAGCCGATCTGCAGAATGTTCGGGAAGAAGCGGTCACAGATGGAGACGGCGTCAAATTCAAGATTCCCGTCACTGCGAAGACGGGGGCCGGAACATTGATGGTTTCCGTCACCTATGGCTACTGCCGGGAAGGCAAGGGTGGACTCTGCAAGATCGATTCGGTCACTTTCAAGGTCCCGGTAGAACTCGGGGCAGGTGACGCGAAATCGGTCGTGTTGAAAGCATCGCCGAAGTAGCGCACGACCGTTGTGGCCGAAGTATGCCGACTCGCGTGGTGCCGAAGGCGACGTTTGAAGACATCGCGCGTAGATCCTGCACCCACGTTCTCAGTCATGCAGCCTACTTAGGCTCACGCGTCTGCTGATACCAGCGAGCAACGATATCCAGCAGGACTGCGCGATCGACAGACTTGGAGATGTAGTCACTGCAGCCAACATCCAGACACAATTGACGATCACCGATCATGGCGTTGACTGTCAAAGCGATAATCGGTCGCGTGTCACCTCGCTCGCGTAACTTGCGTTAGTAGTGTTGCAGCAAAATGGGATCTCACTGCCGTCTACGGTGATTGGAAGAATGAGTCCATTGACTACCGAACGTTGCTCAATCGCATATGACAGACCGAATCGAGTTCCACCCTTTACGAAAGCAATTTCCTCAGAGCCGACCGTCTTTGCCGTACATTCCGTGTCCAATCAGTTCCAGCCCTGGAAGGGACGGAACTGACGAACGTCAATCTGAAAAATCTGCTCGACACAAATGAAGCAGGGACGCGTTCCGATGGAACGCGTCCCTGAGCTGTTCAAGAAGACTTAACCGAATCTTTCACGTGGCAGCGCCGCGTGGACCTCCGGTGAAGGGGACCGTTTCCGGTCGTGGGTTTTCAGGAATTGGCGTCGGTGCGACACCTGCTGGTGGAGCGGCTTGTGGAACACCGCAGTTTCCGGTGGCACATCCGCCAGTCGCACATCCACCCGTTGCACAACCGGTCGGACAGACCGTCTGAGGAACGAGTTTGCAGACTTCGTACGATTCCACGCGTGGAACGCACTTCGTCACCATACGTGTGCATTGGATCTGTTCTTCACGAGGAACGCAGCGAGCGACTCGCTTGGTCACCACGAACGGTTCCTGACGGCAGACCGTATAAGGAATGCGGCAGGTCTTGGTTTCGGTGACGGTTCGGCATGTCTGGATCGGAACTCGACGGGTGCATTGTTCCGGAACCATCTTGCAGACCTGGTAAGGGATCCGCTGAGTCACCTGTTCGCAGACCATGCGGCAGGTCTTGACGGGAATCTTTTCCACGACGGTTTCATTCACGATCCGGCAGACTTGAACCGGAACCTTGGTGACGATCGTTTCGGGAACCTGACGACAGACAGTGACAGGAACAACTTGCTTGCAGACGACTGGCTGATAGGTCGTGCAAGGAACTTGTCGGCAAACCATGTTAGGACACCAGACGGGTCGTAGCGTGTAGAAACCGCGAGGCACCATTGCCAGGCGTGAGTTTCCGCATTCATCTCGTACACATCCTGGGAAGCAGAAGCTGGGGTTCCAGGCTCGCTGCACCGTCCACTTGCCGCAGTCTTCCTGAACGGTGCGATACGTGGTGACAGGCTGCATCACGGTGTAGCAACGTTCCTGGTTGATCGTTTCGCTGACGTTGCGGATGACAGTGCGGCGGCATTCTCGTTCGATCGTTTCTGTGACCGGACGTTGAACGCAACGACGAACTTCACGGGTCGATTCTTCCCAGACCGGCTTCTGAACGGTGTAGTTGCATTCGCGATACAACGTCTCGTTCACGGGACGCATCACCGTGTACTGCTCTTCGCGATCAGCAGTCTCGATCACCTGATGGGCGACCTGGTACTGCTGTTCGCGATACGCGGTCTCAACAACGTTGCGGTAGCAAGTCGACTGCACGTCTTCGTACGCTGTCTCATAGACAGTGCGACAGACGGTGTAGGGCTGTGCTTCCTGAACGTACGCGTAGACCGTCCGCTGACATTGCTGACGTTCGACGCGACATGTCGTGTAACACGCCGCCGGCTGACAAACCGCTGTCGGACAACAGCGATAGCTTGCCGCTCCGCAGTAGCACCCGGCCGACGCGGACGGTGTTACCGCAGTGGCCAGCGCCAGCGCAACCAATGCGCCAACCATTCCTCTGCTCATGTTCGATCCCCTCAAGAGACGTATTCGCCAGTCGTATGCAAGCACCCCGACAACATCCCGACGGGAATTGCATACGTCGATTCATCCGTGTGACCGAACGATTCCGAGTTCACGACAGAATCACATCTGCAGCGCTAATCGCCAGAGTGCCTCGTGAAAGGAACCGATGCCGTAATGATAAAGCCCCGCACAACCGCGAGCTTCAGTTAAAATTAAAAAAATCACCGAAGCCGCGTGCTAAATGAAAACATGCAGGAATTCCTAGTACAATCCGTAGAAGTCCCTGCGGACGCGATTCTCGCCGGACCGGACAACTCACCCCAGCTTAACGCGACTTTGCCGAGCGAATCGTCCATGCCGGACCGTTCTCAACGCCTGTGCCAACGGTTCCTGGGAGTTGCCATTTGGCATCATCCCGTTGCTGCCAAAACGCAACATGTAAGACAGGACGATTGAGTAGATCGCGTAGACACCAGCGATCTTGCGGGGTGATGGAATCCAAGCGAGCGAACGGATCGTTCGCTTTGAATCAGCGAATTTGCATTCGCCTGGCTTGATGCGAAAGTGGTGCACTATTCGACCTCGGGACATGGGCCGGTTGGGCCGGGAGAAGAGAAGACCTTCGGTCGGGGGTTTCGGCGGGGTCGGGAGACCCGCGCCGAACAGAGAGGGAGACCCGCGCCGAACATTGCGAAACTTGTGAACCTGTTCGGTAACTCAGTAGTGGAATTCGCCTTCGGTTCGCGTATCATTTCTTTCCGTGTCGTTACTTTATTCATCTCTTCGGGCTAAAGCGATGAGCGATCCTGGCTTGTCTCGACGCAAGCAGCAGTTGCTGGACAAATTTCTGGCGGGTGAGATCGACAAGGCGACGTATGACAGCCTGCTGGCCGATCTGCACGAACTCGGTTCGAATGCCAAACCTGGAACCGCGTTTGATAACTCGGGTGACATCGCGTCGTCTCCCTCGTTCCAGGTGACCGAGTCTCACACGGGGGCCGAACGAGCAGCGTTGTCGCAACCGGTTGTGCTGCTCGAGCCCGGAATGGAACTCGGCGGCTTTCAACTGAAGCGTCGGTTGAGACGAGGTGGAATGGGGGAAGTCTGGCAGGCGTACGATCCGACGGGGGAACGAACCGTCGTGATCAAGGTGCTGCCACCGGAACTGCAACGCAGTCCCGATGAGATGGCGCGGGTCAAGCAGACGTTTAATCGCGTCCACAATCTGCAGCATCAGCATATCTGTCCGGTCTACCTGCTCGGCCAGGACCCGCGATTCGGATTCTTCATTGTCATGAAGTATCTGGAAGGCGACACGCTGTCGGCTTATCGCAAGGCCTATGTCCAGCGTTACGGTGAAACCAACGAAACCACCGCTTCGTCGAAAACTTCCAAGTCGCGCCCTTCGCAAGGAGCGTTGCCATTCGATGAAGTGGTTCGATTGTTGATGCCTGTCGCTCAGGCTCTGGACTATGCACACGGGCGACAGATCATTCATCGCGATATCAAGCCGCAGAACATCATGCTGACGGCTGATGGGACGGACGTGCAACTCGTTGATTTTGGACTGGCAGCCGAAGTCCGGACGAGTGTCATGCGAGTCAGTCAGGTCCAGATGGAAACGTGCGGGACTTATCCGTATATGGCTCCCGAGCAGTGGCGCGGCGAACTGCAGGATGCCCGAACCGATCAATACGCACTGGCAGTTGTTGCGTTTGAACTACTGTCGGGCCACCTGCCGTTTGAAGCAGCGGACCCGACCGTGCTGCGGATGTGTGTGCTCAACGATCCTGTTCCCGTGATCGACCAACTCCCCTCCTCCATCAACGACGTCATTGCCACTGGGATGGCAAAACCGCGAACCGATCGGTTTGAATCCTGCGTGGCGTTTGTCCAAGCTCTCGCGGCGTGCCGTCCGGCTGGATCGAACACGAAGCGTGGGGCAGGGCGAGACTCGGCGCTCGATTTTCTGGAATCACCATCAACTCCCTCCACATCCGCCCCGATACCGTTGCCCTCATCATCGTCGTCTGGATCCGGAAATCGAGGAACCAGGAGCGGACCGGGGAGTCGTCCGAGTCAGGCGAACGAGCGTGGTTCCAGATCCACGCAACCGACTTCGAATCGTCCCGGTAGCAGTCGCATTTCAACTCGAAAACTCGACGATGAGGATCTCGACGATCTGGAACTGCTCGAACGTGATGATGACGATCTGATGGAATCCGAGGACGACGGAGAGACTCGACGATCCGGTCGTCGTCAACCGTCTGTTCGCAAGGTTCGACATGAAGCAGCGATGGAACAGGTGAACCGCCGCGCCATGATCTGGATCGCCCTGATCGGCGGAACGGTCTGTGCGTCATTCATCGGAATGTTCGGCTGGTTCCTGATGTATGGCATGAGCAAGTTCTTTGCCCCGGTCGATCCCGGCCAGCAGAACTCTCAGTCGAATCAAATCGCCAGTGTTCAGCCGAAAAACGTTCAACAAAACGGTACTCAACAAAACAGCGGGCAGGGAGCAGGTGCGAACGGGGGAGGACAAAACGTCGTCCCACCAGTGCCGGTTCGCCCCGATGACAAAACGCTGTTGCGATATCGCTGGGAGCAGGGGAAGCAATACGTCTATTCGGTCAATGTTGACCTGGAACATGAAAATGACGTGATGGTGACATTGAACGGGAGTACGACCTATTCGCTCGGGCCACCTGTGGCCGCGAAAAAGGGGGATCCTGACACCGGTAAGGGGACGGGCTTTGTCGTTCAATCAAACGGGTTCCTCGTGACCTGCCAGCATGTCGTTGATGATGCTTCGGAAATCGAAGTTGCCATCGGCGGCAAGACGTATGCGGCTCGCGTTATCATCGAAGATGTGGAGCATGATCTGGCTGTCATCCGGATCGATGCCAACGGACTGCCTACATTGCCGCTTGCCGACTCTGACGCCGTGCAACTCGGCGAAGATGTGCGTGCCATCGGATTCCCGTTTTCCAGCATACTGGGAGCTAACGTCAAGGCGACTCGCGGGACGATCTCGGGCGTAAATCAGGAGGACGGTCGCAAGGTCTTTCAGGTCGATGCCGGAATCAATCCTGGCAACAGTGGTGGTCCTCTGGTAAATGATCGTGGGGAAGTCATCGGAGTTAACTTTGCCAAGCTGCGGGAAGAAGTCGCGACGAACGTCGGGTTCGCGGTGCCCATCAACGATGCCATTCGTTTGCTGAAAAGCGAAGGTGTAGTATTCGCCAGCGGTGAAGGCAAAACGCCAAAGCTGGAAGGGCCTGAACTGGTCAAGAAAGTCTCCGCAGCCACGGCATTGATCACGGTGAATACAGGTGGTGGCCCCACGGTCGGGCTCAATCACTTCGAACTGAGATGCCAGGGGGGACTGACGTCCAGCGTCCGATCAAAATCAGGAGGGCCACTGCATCACACGGCAAATCAATTACAAAGCCAGCATTCTCGATCAGTAACCGGGCGATTCACTCAACCGGACGTTCTGGAAACGGATCCTCTGGGACGAGTCCACGAACTGACGGGCGAACGGACACCCCTGCCGGGATTCATGGGCCCGTTGTCGCTGCTTGTCATGGAGCAGCTTCCGTCGACCCGGCGTCCGACCTGGACGAACTCGTTTGCAATCACGGTGATCATCAGTGAAGAGAGCGGCGACGCCCTGAATCCACCCGGCCGCTTCCGTCCCAGAATGCGACCACCGGGATTTCCCGGTTTCCCGCAACTGCCAGGCTTCCCCGGGGGAGCGACCAAGACCACGCGGATCCCAGGGAAAGTGCGCATTGTTTATACGCTGCAGGAATCGGTGGGAGATCTGATCAAGATCAAGAAGGAATTCGATCTGGAAGCGACTGAACCGGGGGCTCGCCAGCCTCGAGTGAAGTTGACCGGAAGTGGGATCTTCTCGTTTGACGCAAAGCTGGGGATTCCCAACCGGATGGATTACACCGCGACTCTGGTAGAGAACGAGCAGAATAAGACGACTCGATTACCGATCAAGCTGACATATCAGTTGGCGAATGGTCAGGGCGGCCCCTTGATTGCGGGAGCGGGCCAGGGGCAGGTTCCCGCTGCCGCGATGGAACCAGGCAAGCCGGTGGAAGCGAATACAGCCATCGCGGTCGGGGCGCGGCTGCTGGCAGAATGGGCCGGCAAGTGGCTGCCCGTTGATGTCACAGCCGTTCGAGCAGACGGCAAAGTCCGCATCCACTGGGTCGGCTGGGGAGAACAATTTGATGAAGAGTTGCCTCGAACCCGTTTAAGATTTCCACCCGGCGTGGAGCCTGTCGAAGTCGGCGCGAATCCACCGGTGGCCCCGCAACCTGTCGTAAAAGTGGTGCCGCATCAGTTCAGCGTGAAGTTATCGGTTGAGGAAATTGACAAGCTGTTAGTGGACCTGAAGAGTGACAATGCTGGCAAGATCCTGCTGGCCGCAACGAAGCTGCAGCATGCCGAACCGATTGAAGAACGTCGTGACGAGGTCTTGAAGGCTCTGGAACAATTATTGAAGGACAAGGATCAGTTCCGCCGTAAGCAGGCTGTCGACAGCCTGGCAACATGGGCCAAAGCGGAAACAGTACCGTTGCTGATCAAGGTTCTGGACGAAACCGCGTTGCTGGTCAAACTGGCCGCGATCGATGCACTTGGGAAGCTGAAAGACGAACGGGCAGCCGAGCCACTGGCGAAACTGGTTCAGGAACCGGGCCCACGCGTGCAAGCCATTAATGCATTGCGTTCGTTAGGGAAGAACGCGGAAAAGGCGGTCGTGGGATTGTTGATGCACGCTGAGGCCGAAGTCCGTCGCGAAGGTTGCCGACTGCTTCAAGAGATCGGTACGGCGGCAAGCGTACCGGCACTTCAAGGTGCCGCAAACGATATGGATAAAGCGGTCGGGACGGCAGCAAAAGCGGCCATCGAGGCGATCGAAAAGCGCAAGGGTGATCAGTAGCGTTTGTGCAGTTTATCGCCGTCCCAAAATCGCAGTGAACCGCGCGTACGCTTCGTTCCAGGCAGCTGTGTTCTGGGGTTCATAACGCCGCATCGTCGAAGAGGCCCGGACAACGGACCGGATTTCTGAAAGCGAGCCGACCGCACCGGCGGTCCGCGCCTGAACAAGGATATTTCCGAGCGCCGTCGCTTCAATCGGACCAGTCACAACCGGCCGACCTGTTGCGTTCGCGGTGAACTGATTGAGCAACTCGTTCTGCGTTCCCCCGCCAACGATATGAATGACCTCTACTCGCTCGCCCGACAATTCTTCGAGCCAACCAAGGACGGTGCGATACTTCAGTGCCAGGCTTTCCAGAGCACAGCGGACGACACCGCCATCGGAATCCGGGATTTCCTGATTCGTTTCCCGACACCATTCGCGAATCGCTTCGGGCATGTCGAGCGGGGCCAGGAAGGCATGATCATCGGGATCAACGAACGCGCGGAATGGACGGGCATCGCGAGCGACCTGAGCCAGCAGGCCGTAATCGTACGGTGTCCCGTTCCGTTCAAAGGATCGGCGACATTCTTGTACCAGCCATAAACCCATGATGTTCTTGAGCAGCCGGTACGTTCCGTCGATCCCCCCTTCATTGGTGACGTTCAATTCCAAGGCTCGCTGAGTCAACACGGCATGCGGCAATTCCAGCCCCATCAGTGACCACGTCCCGGAACTGATATAGGCCCAGTTGGCTCGCCCGGTGTTCTCGGTCGGAACCGCAGCTACGGCGGCCCCTGTATCGTGCGTTGCCGGTGCAACAACGCTCAGGCGAGGCAACCCCGCTCGACGCGCGACTTCTTCACGCAGGTTCCCCAGCCTCGTACCGGGATCGACAACGTCACCAAACATTTGAGTCGGGATGTTCAGTTGTCGAAGAAGGTCAAAGGCCCAGTTCCGGGTCGTCGGATGAAACATCTGCGAAGTCGTGGCGTTCGTGAATTCAACGACGCGGCTTCCAGACAGCAACCAATGGAAGAAGTCGGGAATCATCAGAAATCGATCGGCCTGCTCAACCAGCGGACCATTCGCCTGATTCATCGCGACGAGTTGATACAGGGAATTGATTTCCATGAACTGCAGGCCGGTCTGAGCAAAAATCTCACCCCGGGGAACTCGCTGAAATGTCTGTTCGAGAACACCCAGCGTTCGGCGGTCGCGATAATGATAAGCCTGCCCCAGCATCTCGCCAGTCTTGGAGAGGAGCACAAAATCGACCCCCCAGGTATCAACCCCGACCGATACGATATTCTGTCCGAAACGAGCCGCCGCCTTGGCGAGTCCTGATTGGATTTCAGACCACAGGCGGAGCAAGTCCCAGCGCATGGTGTCGGCGACATGGACTGGACCGTTGGGGAATCGGTGCAACTCCTCAAGACGGACCTGTTTCCCATCAAACAGACCGGCCATTACACGGCCGCTTTCCGCCCCAAGATCGATTGCCAGATAAATCTGTTCCGCCATCAGATGTCACTCCTGTATGTCGCTCCGCCCGAATCAAGGGAAGGATTATACAGGCCCCGTTCGAATCGTGTAGCGTCCGCTCTGATTCCTTTTCCACGCTCATTTCGGACCATGTTTTCGCCGTCCAATTTGCAGGAATATTCCAATTCTCACAGAATGCCGCCGGAGAAGCCGGATCTGAGGCGACGAAATATTGGTGCATCATTTCGCTCATTTCTTGTCCTCCCATCGTACCCGCTTGGCCTGGAACGATGGCTCGATGGACCAGTTGCCCCAGTTGATGAGCGACCTGAATTTTACCCATCAGCCGAACCGTCCGGTTTTAACCGTGGGCTAGCGCCCAGCGGCTGATAGTCCAACCCAAATTCTTAGCGTGTCGATGCAGTGACGCCCCCTGAAGGCTACGCCTGCTCGACACACCACGTCTGTCGTCATTTGGGCATCAACGAATTTCGACGGGTGAAACCACCTCGTTTGGAGCGATCGTTGTACGACTACTATTCTTTCTTCTTCGCAAACGCCGCGAGTGTTCCTTCGGGGTCGTCGTTGAAGGCGTCTCGGCACCCGGTGCAGCAGACGTAGTAGGTTTTGCCTTTGTACATCACAGGGATGGTTCCTGCTCCTCCTGTGACGACACAGATCGGGCCTGAACCACCGACAGCCGCGATTTTGGTTCCCTGGCGCTGGTAACCGACTTCACCCACGCGAGTGAAGAAAGACTGCTGTTCCGGTCGCTTTTCGAACAGCATCAACATCCGGTTTTCGTTGAGGATCGTCAGGGTGATCCGGTGTACATCCTTGTTCGTGTCGGCCCCTTCCAGAACCAGTCTCTTTTCAGAAACCTTTCCCTGGTATTTTCGAGTCGACTTATCAGGCAGATCTGCGGCGAGCGTAAAGACCTTTCCGGCTTCGTCATAAGCCAGTAATGCGGTTTTCCACTCCTTCCCTTCGTCGACGTTGATTCGGATTCCGGTGCTCTTGGGTTTCAATTCCCAGACCAGATCGGCTTTCTCCTGCCAGGAACCCTCGGTCGATCCTCGCTTTACCTGACCGATACCGCGCCAGCTTCCGATCAACCCGTTGAACTCGCGCAACGCCTCGATTGTTGCTCCCTTCGAGGGGGATTTTGTTTCAGGCTCGGCTTTCGCCAGTACGTTCAGCAGGAACAGCAGGCTGGCGGTGACGAACACTGGAGTGACACGTAAAAAGTGACAAGACATTTGTCTCGCTCCCGAAAATGGAATCAGCGTCAATGATGCGTAACGACAACGAATTTGGGGCAATCTGTCAACGTCCTCGGCCAGTCCGACGGGCAGATTTTTTTTGGCAACAGGACAAAAACGTCGATCAGATCAGTAGTTACACCCTATACTGAACGCCTCGACTGTCATCGACAGAGAACGGCGCGACAATTGCTGTATTACGCAACACGATCGTTCATGGCGCGTTCACCCGATTGTCTCGGTTGATGATCGAAGTGACGTCCAGGGCCAGCCATGTCGAAGTTGACAGACGGAAGAGAAAGCCTGTGAATATCATGTTGGACTCAACCACTGACGAAGACGGAATCTATCTCAGGAAATCCAGTATTGACCGTAGCGTCGGCTATCTCATCGCCGGCGTCGTGGTCATGCTGTTCTTCTTGATGGTTGTCTTGGGCATGGGGCGAATTCAGCATATGTCCGACGGAGCCGCAGCCACGAATCGATTTACCCCGGAAGAGAAAGCCCCGGAAATCGGTGACGCCGAAGGGACAGGCGTTAAAGACTGATCGAATGCGAACTCAAGCCGCGTCCGACAGCGGAACGATCCGCCCTTCGCACAGCTTGACCGTCCGATGAGCCTCGGCCGCGATCGCTTGATCGTGAGTCACCATGACAATCGTCAGGCGTTCCTGCTCATTCAGTTTGGCCAGCAGGTCAATGATCTCGCGACCTGTCCGTGCATCCAGATTACCTGTCGGTTCATCCGCCAGCAGAATTTCAGGATGAGCCACCAGCGATCGTGCAATCGCAGCTCGCTGCATTTCTCCACCCGACAATTCCGACGGGCGATGCGTCAGCCTGTGCCCCAGGCCGACCCGATCAATCATCTCGCGAGCCCGTTCCTGATATTCCTTCCGGCGCTTCCAGTAGCCCCAGATCGAATGGCGGATCATCAGCGGACTCAGGACATTTTCCATCAGGCTTAGTTCTGGCAGCAGATGATAGAACTGAAACACGAACCCGAACACGCGGTTGCGCAGTTCATCACGAGTCCGCGCCGGCAGATCATCGATCCGCTGACCTTCCAGTTGCACTTCCCCGACATCAGGGGAATCGAGCAGGCCGAGCAGATGCAGCAGCGTACTTTTGCCGGAACCGGATTGACCGACGATCGAAAGGAATTCTCCTTTGCGGATCGAGATGTCGACTCCATGCAGGACAGGGACCAGATGTTCACCCTTGCGATACGCCTTCTCGACAGAAAAGGCTGCAATTTGAGGTTCAGGCATCGCAATCGTCTCCCGGGCGGAAGCCGGTTGAATTGTCAACTTGCTGGTGACGGTGGGCATGGCATCCATTCCTGATTCGTCAGCGGTCTCAACTAAAGATCGATTCCATTCGCAGTCAAAATCATTCGTATCGCAGCGCACGGACCGGTTGCAATCGAGCCGCACGGCGGGCAGGCAGGACACTCGCCAGAACTGCGATCATGATCGCTCCCAGAGCGACCCAGCAGATGGTCAACGGATCGACGTGCGTGGGGATCTCTTTGAAGTAATAGATCTTCTCATCGAACACCTTGCGACCCGTCACGTAGGTGATGACTTTTTCGATTTGATTGATGTAGCGAACGAACAGTAATCCCGCAATCACACCGACACCGCTGCCGACCATCCCCAGCGAAAGACCGTAGCTCAGGAAGATCGACATCACACCGTTGGAACTGGCTCCCAGGGCCTTCAGGATGCCGATGTCGCGCGTCTTTTCGACGACGATCATGAAGAAAATTGCCAGGATCCCGAAGCCTGCGACTGTGATGATGAGGAACAACAGGATGTTCAGGATCGAGGATTCCACATCGACGGCCGCCAGCAGCGGGCCCTGTTTCTGTTCCCAGGTTCGGACGGTATATCGATCGGCCGGGAATTCATTTCGCAGAATAGCCATCACCTTGTCCGCGTCACGGTAATCCTTCAGCTTGATCTGGACGGATGTGATAGCGCGAGATTCGTTTCCATCTTCGTCGGTTCGGATCATCTTCCGGACTTCCTGCAGATGTTCGAGATTGCAGAAAACCAGATTCGAATCGTATTCGCTCATCCCGCTTTTGAAGACGTCGACGATTGTGGCATTGAAATAGGCGGGAGCCGGAGTCCCTGCTGTGACCGTGCTGACACGCACATCGTTACCTGGGCGAACCATGTAGATGGTTCGCATCTGATTGCTTTCGTCTTTGTGGGGAAAACTGATCAAATTGCTGCCGACGTACAATCGAGCGGTCTGCACCTCACCAAGCGACGTTGCGGCGGCAGGTTGATACTCCGTCGCTTCAACCCCTTTGAAGGGATCGTCGCCACTGCCGGGGACTTCGTCGCCCCCTCCGTGCTGCTGCTGTTTCAGTTCTTTCAGGAACTGGGCCTTGTCATTTGCGAGTTGAGCCAGTCGTTGACGGTATTCCGTCGCCGCCGAGGTCAATGACCAGTCTGGCTTCTGACTGAGCGATCGTTCGGCCGGAGTCTTCTCGTCCCCATTTTCCTGCTGATGGTAACTCTGCAGGTAATCAACCAGAGGGCCGACTTCCGATTTACTCCCGGGATCGATTCCGATCAGTGTCACCGGATGGTGAATGTACTGTCCGCCATATTCGAAACTCAGCATCCCGTAGACTTCAACCGTCGTGGTGACGCCAGCGACGTATTCGCCGATCAGCTTCTGAATCACTCGCTTGTGCAGTTCCGCATTTAACTCGCCGTCGTAGTTGCGGGTTTCGATGATAATGTCGGAGAGAATCCCCTGGATTCGCATCCGCATTTCGCTGCTGAAGCCAGCCATCACGGCGTTGACGACGATCATCGTGGCTACGCCAAGAGTGACGCTGATGATACTCGCCAAGGCAATGTAGCGAGTTCGCAGGTAGCGTTGACACAAGAGCAATTTGTACATGAGCCAGTCCTTTGGCTTGTGCGGATCGCGGTCCAACCGCGTTCAAATTCAACTATTCAACAGGTCTCCGAATTCTCGCGAATTCGGCTTCTTCTTCAATCGTTATGTTGTTCAGGCTTCAATAATGGGAAAAAGATCACATCGCGGATGCTGTTGGTATTTGTCAGCAGCATCACCAGTCGGTCGATACCGATCCCCATTCCTCCCGCAGGTGGCATCCCCACCTTGAGGGCTCGCACGAAGTCGTGATCCATTTTCGCCATCGAATCTTCTTCGGCGAGACCTTCCAGTTGCGTCCGGAAGAGTTCTTCCTGCAGGCGCGGGTCGTTGAGTTCTGTGTAAGCGTTGGCCAGTTCCATGCCATCGACAAACATCTCGAACCGCTCGGCGATAGCCGGGTCCGACTGCTTGCGTTTGGTGAGCGGGCACATTGAGGCTGGATAATCGTAGACGAAGACGGGGCCGATCAGCTTGTCTTCGACCGTTGCTTCGAAAACGTCGTTGACGATGACATCGGGATGGCGACCGGCAGTTTCGATATGCAGCTTCTTTGCCACAGCAGCGACGGCTTCCACATCGCTCATTTCGCAGCCAGCGTGTTCACGGAACAGGTCGCCGTACTTGGCTCGCTGGAACGGCGGTGTGAAATTGACGGTCTTTTCGCCCCAGGGAACGACGGCCGTCCCGTTTGCGGCGATAGCAGCGTTCGAGATGATCTTTTCGGCGAGGTCCATCATCGCATAGTAGTCACCATACGCCTGATAGAGTTCGATCATCGTGAACTCGGGGTTATGCGTGCTGTCGACCCCTTCGTTCCGGAAGACTCGACCAATTTCGTAAACGCGCTCAATCCCGCCGACCATCAGTCGCTTCAGGTGCAGTTCCAAAGCGATTCGCAGGAACAGGGGGATATCGAGTGCATTGTGATGGGTTTTGAACGGGCGGGCCGCAGCACCACCGGCGATGGCGTGCAGAACCGGCGTTTCGACTTCATAAAAGCTTTCGCCACGCAACGTCTGGCGGATCGAATCCAGGATTCGCAACCGCTTGAACATGCGGTCGAGCACCCCTTCCGAGTAAATCAGGTCCACATAGCGCTGTCGCAGCAGGGCTTCCTTGTCTTGAATTCCGTGGAACTTTTCGGGAGGTTGAGCCAGCGATTTACAGAGAATTGTCAGACCGGTGACCAGAATCGTCTTTTCGCCAGTATTCGAAACGCGAGTCCGCCCATCGACACCGATCAGATCGCCCAGATCGAGGCATTCCAGCAGTGCCCACATGGCATCTGAGGCTTCCTTGCGGGAGAGCATCAGTTGAATGCGGCCCGTGTGGTCCTGGATATGAATGAAATGGAGTTTTCCCTTGTCATTCCAGCGAAGAATTCGACCAGCGACACGAGCCGTGGGGCCATCCGTGCCGGATTCTGCGGGGCAAAGTTCGCGGGCTTTTTCGATGGCAATATGTCCGTCGAAACGCTGTCCCCACGGATCGAGGCCCATGGCTTCGATCTTCGCAAGTTTCTCAAGTCGGGCAGCTTCCAAACGATCTGGCGTTTCGGACATCGGTCGCAATTTCCGTCTGTCATCGGGTTTGTGAAATCAGAGAAGTTCGAGACTATGCGTGAATCGGCAAAAAACGTCAATGGCAGGTCCGGCAGACTCTGCCGAAATCATCGGACGGATCATCGGAAACCTCTTTGCACCAAGATGTTGAAGCCACAACCCATCAGCCGGAACTCGCTAGCGTCCGGTTTCTGCCGACCGAATTCAGGTTTGACGATTTGTGCTCGGTTTGACGAATGGAACCGGACGCTAGCGCGTTTCTGCTGATGGGTTCCGGGTGGAAGGGACCGGTCATGTGCAAATGGACCATGGACTTCCAATTGAAACAACCCTTGAGGCAGCCCCTCATCAACGTTGCGATTCTGCAACACGTCGAGTGAATCGCCAAATCGCGGTGGTTCGCGCGCCTTTGCGAAATTAGGGCAAACTGCTGAAATGACGAATTGACGGCGGTTTTGTGGGGCCTTGATAATCAGGGTTGTCTGAAACGCTCCCTTTCCAGCCAGGTGCATCATGAACCGTCTTCCGTGGATCGCCGTCGTGATCGTTGCCGGAAGTCAACACTTTGCGACGGCCCAACAACCGGTATTCAGCACAGTACCGACTCAGACTGTCTACGAATATCAGTTGAACTACCAGCTTCCATGGCAGCGGTATTTTGGTGGCCCGGGCCTGTCGCTGGGTGGAACGATGCCAACGCAAGGGGCGATCGGATTTTCGTCCTTGAACGGCCTGCCGTTCCCGGCACCACTGGGCTCCGGGGTTTACGTGAATCCCAACGGTCCAATGATGCCAGGTTTTCCCGGCCCTTTTCCTCCGATTCCACAGGGAATTCCACAAGGCCCTTTAGGGCTGCCGCAGCAGGGAGGTTTGGGGGGACCTGCCACTGTTGGTTCTGCGTCAACCCGGCAGGCGTCGCACACGGCCCCACGACCACGTCAGCCTCAGTCACCCCCGGGAGCCCGACGTTCCAGCATGGAACAACAGCGACTGGGAGACGAAAAACTGCGTCAACACTTCTGGCCCCAGGCTTATGTGCACTATCGCAATGCGGTCGATCAGGCTCCGGAACGGTCCGAGGCCCACTTTCGACTGGGGTTGGCGTTCGCAGCCATGAAGCAGTTCGCCTCGGCCATTCGAGAATTCAAACGCAGCATCGATCTTGATCCCACGATTCCACAATCGGGTGAGTTGTTTCCGGCAATTTTCGGTCCCGATAATCAGGGGATGCAGTCGATTCTGCCCCCCATCGCAAGTTGGGCTCAGGAAGACCTTCGCGATGCGAATCGGTTGTTCTTGCTGGGTTTAATACTGCACTTCAATGATGACCCGCGCGGCAGTGAAATCCTGGAAGCGGCCGCTCGGACATCCGGTTCGAATCCCTACATCTCGGCGTTTTTGACACCCGATACTGCGAGGACGACAGAACGTCCTCACACGCGCCAGCGAGTCAATCCGCAGCCTCGTCCCGAGGGAACAGAGATTCCGCCTGGCGACATCCCTCCTTCACCACCAACCCCCGCACCGATGCTTGACGGCTTTGATCTCCCATCGCCTGCGCCGTGACAACATCCGGATTGTCTGTGTTTGGAGCAGACCAGCTCGCATCAGCCGGATTGATTGCTCAGCACCCGGTCGCGAATACGAGAACACTGATGCGAGTTTGGCTGACAAGAAATCCCTCAATCGCCGCTTCCGGTTGACCCGGCTGGTTTTGGAACTTAGAGTTCTTGGGATGGCAAAACTCTGGCAACCATGGTTTTTCGGTGATCAACCTTTGAATCCGAATCCTCAGCACGAATCCGATGATCCGTCTCCGTTACTGCTGATGGGTGGTCCCGGAGGCGATGCGCCGCGAAAACCTGCTCCGGGCGGCGGCTCTCCCAAAAAACCGGAACGTGGGCAATCGACCAACGTATTCTGGTTCGTCATGGTCGCCTTTATTCTGGTGATTGTCGTATTCCAGCTCGCCCGACTCTGGCAGCATACGACTGTCACCATCAGTGAGTTTGAGACGAAAGTCACCGATGGGGAATTGGGGCCTCACAACGTCTATGAACTGACAATCGGCACTAAAGGACTGGTCTATCAGAATGCCCCGAAGTCTGAGTCCAGCAAGACCGCACCGAAGATTTTCAAAGTTTCGCTCGTCGGAATGCATGGAGACAATCAGGTCAAATTGACGGATCTTCTGAAAGCGGCCAAGATTCCGTTTAAGTACGAGGACGAATCGCTATGGCGTGACTTTGTCGTTCTTGGCCTGACAGCCGCCCTGATCGTCGGATTCCTGTTCATCGTGATGCGACGAATGGGTGGGCCCGGTTCTGCCATCGCATTCAGTCGCAGTCGAGGCAAGCTTTACGTTCAGGAAGAACTAGGCATCACCTTCAATGACGTCGCCGGGATCGACGAAGCGGTCGAAGAACTGCGTGAGATTGTGGAATTTCTGCGAAATCCCGCCAAATATCAGGCACTGGGAGGTCGAATTCCACGCGGCGTGCTGCTCGTTGGCCCACCTGGAACCGGCAAGACTCTGCTCGCAAAAGCCGTTGCCGGGGAAGCAGGGGTACCGTTCTTCGGTCTTTCGGGGTCGGATTTTGTGGAACTGTTCGTCGGCGTCGGGGCGGCTCGCGTTCGCGACATGTTCCAGCAGGCAGGACAGCGGTCTCCCTCCATCATTTTCATCGATGAACTGGATGCGATCGGCAAGGTCCGCAGCCACGGATCACCGGGAGGTGGCGAAGAACGTGACCAGACGTTGAATGCATTGCTGGTTGAGATGGATGGATTCAGTTCGGACCAGAGTGTCATTGTGCTGGGTGCAACGAATCGCCCCGAAACACTCGACCCCGCATTGATGCGTCCCGGTCGATTTGATCGGCACGTCCTTGTCGACAGGCCTGACATCAAGGGACGCGAAGCGATCCTGAAAGTGCATGCCGCCAAAATCAAGATGGACGATTCCGTCAATCTCAAGCACATCGCCAAGCTGACAGCAGGCTTCGTCGGTGCGGATCTCGCAAACCTCGTTAATGAAGCCGCCTTGCTGGCGGCTCGAAATAACAAATCGGCTGTCACTCAAAACGAATTCGAAGAAGGTTTTGAACGAGTCGTCGCCGGGCTGGAAAAGACGGCGCGAGTCATGCCTGAAGAAGTGAAGCAACGGATTGCCTGGCATGAAGTGGGACACACGCTGGTCGCTTGTTCGCTGCCGCATGTCGATCCTGTTCACAAGGTTTCGATCATTCCACGAGGTCTTGGGGCCTTGGGATACACAATGCAGCGGCCCGAAGAAGACCGCCAACTCGTTACCAAAACGGAGCTTTTCAATCGGATCTGCGTTCTGCTGGGTGGAATCGCTGCTGAAGATGTGGTTTACCAGGAATCCTCAACCGGGGCTTCCAACGATCTGCAGCGAGCAACCGATCTGGCTCGGCGAATGGTGACAGAATTCGGAATGAGTCCCAAGCTGGGACGAGTCCACTATAGTGAATCTCGCAGCAGCCCATTCCTGGCCGGGTCAGGTGGGGCTTCTGAATACATGCACAGCGAAGAAACGATTCGTGAAATCGATCTGGAAGTCCGCAGGATTATCGATTCGGCATACAACACAGCCAACGAAATCCTGTCGACTCAGCGCCCCGTCATGGAGCATCTGACTCGAGAGTTGCTGGAACGAGAAACGGTCGAAGCTCCGATGATTCAGGCAATTCTCGGCCAATACAAGACTGGCCTGCAGATCAAGCACGGAACGTATGTCGAACCAGTTCCATCGCCAACTCCTGAAATGGAGCCTCGCGACGGCAATGAAGCGGTTCAGAGTGGATGACGCCTGTGTTTCCCCCCACTGTGATCGTCGTTCACCCACGTGAACGACGCGCGAAGTGTACTGTTCGACCATTACGCGGTCGCGGTGACTTGGCCTTCTGCAATTTCCCCAGGATGCCTTATGACCTGACCGGATATGTCAGGCTGGGATTGGGTGGTCCGATCCTTGGCCCGGAGGACCTGAATTGCGGGTTGCTGGTGCTGGACGGGACATGGCGACATGCCGAACCGATGGAGCGTGCTCACGCGGCGGTACCGATCCGCACGCTTCCCCCCCTGACAACGGCTTATCCACGACTCTCCAAAGTCCGCGAAGACCCTGACGGAGGCCTGGCGACGGTCGAAGCAATCTACGCCGCCTATCGTCTGCTCGGACGCGATACCACCGGACTGCTGGATCACTATCACTGGGCTGAGCAGTTCGTCGATATCAATCAGGAACTGTGGCCACAAACTGACGACCGTACTTCCCGATGAAATCCTCAGATACTGACGCAGATCGTGAGCCAGTTCCCTCTTCAGGCGTTCGAGGTTCGTGTCAGGAACGGACTACTCTGTAACCCCTGTACTGGCAGAACTTCTCTAAAAACCGAACCCAGTTTTGTGG
>JBAWWJ010000088.1:0-29493 GCA_037146815.1 Planctomycetota bacterium | reverse complement strand
GCGTCAGCTTGTCCGCGTTTTCAATTCCATCCCCCCAAAAAGTCGGATGAACCTGTTTTTCGCAGATGAGTTCCTTCCCCAACCACCACTCCCAAGTCCCGATCGCTAAATCTGTTGTGGCGTGTGTTATTCATTACTTCTGGCAGAACCGTTGTCTTGCCCGCAATTGACGGTTTTTGTCTGAAGTGGTATCTGGCATTTCCCTTCCTGATGACCATTTCACCGGAACCGACGATTCACGAGTTTGTCCTCGATGCGAATCCTTTCCTGCATTGTCGTGATGATCTTCCTCAGTCCTATGACGTGGGGCGAAGAGAATTTCGTGACACGCCGTCGGTCACCAGACAACGGAAATTGGGTTCGGCCGATCTTTGAGCAACGATCGTCATTCGGGGCTCGGCTGAGTTCGAGAGGGATGACTCAGCGGGCGCCTTTACGGACCGCGAAACCGTTCGAACTGCGAGTCCGACTGGTGAATGACGATTCCGGGTTCGCCTACATCGGCCAAGGGACACATACAGAACCGGAAATGAACGGTGAAGACCTGCTCCCTCCTGCTCTTGATAGCGATGAGTTTACGATTAAAGCTCCGACAGGAAGTGCCGTTCCTCTGGACGGTGCCGCCACGGAAGCGGAACAGACTTCCACTCCGTCAGATATCAAGCCCGCAGACAATCGATCGAGTTTTGGCTGGATCGCGGGGACGGGAAACCAACTCGGCATGCTGGAATGGATGGGACGCGACCTGTCAGTTGTCGACTATGCTGCAGCGGATCGAGGTTCATTTCGTATCAACGGCGGTCACGAAATCCGCTGGCTGACGGGCCCCGATTCCACAGACTTGCCACCCTATCTGTTCAGCCTGTTTGTCGAAGTCGGTGCGGGCATCAAAGTCGGAAATGACTGGTCATTCGATGTCATGGTCTGCCCGAGTTGGAATACGGACTTTGCCAACAAGAGCTATCAGTTGTTTCGACTCCCATGGCAGGCCGTCAACACGTTTCGTCTGGACGATGAGTGGCAGCTCGTTGCCGGGCTGACTGACCTGGATCGCGAGGACATTCAACTGTTGCCAGTCGCAGGTGTCATCTATCGACCAGCAGATGGCAGTGCTGACTACAATCTCGTCTTTCCACGCCCCAAGGCCGCATGGCGTCTGAGCCAGGCTGACCAGGGCCGTCACTGGGGATTTGTCTCGGCGGAACTCGGAGGAAACTCGTTCACGATCCAGCGTACGGGTGCCGTCCAGGACATCGTCACATTACGCGACTACCGCATCTTCATCGGATTCGAAAACCGGGGCGACAAACGCCACACCAGCCGATTGGAATTCGGCTGGATCTTTGGCCGTGCCGTCGAATATGTCTCGGGAATCGGCAACTACAATCCCGGCCAGACCGCCATGATTCGCATCGCGAGCGATTACTGACAGCCGCCGTCGATCAAAACTCTTCAATCAGTTCGCCATCCGATTTGTGGGCCAGGTTGCGAAGCACAGTCTCATTGATGTTGGTAGAGATGAATCGAACCGAACCGTCACCGATCATTGTATGATATCCGCCGGTATGCCAACTGCTGAATCCACCAACGAATTCCGGGGGTTCAGTCGCATTCTGTGAATTTGGCATTCCAGATGCAACTCTTTCAGGGGCCGCATGGATCTGATAGTTCGGTGCTGCGTCGGGCGTGGATTGATTCAGCCAGATCACAGGGTTGCGTAACGTCGCCGAGGTGCCCGACATCCATCCGAGGTCCGATTTTGACTGTGTCCCAAACCGCGTCTCCGCGATGAACAGTGTATTCGAGAGCCCATCCGGAACCTGCATCGTCCGTACAGAACTGTTCAGGAACAGAACTCCATTCTGCTTGACGTCGATTTGAGTTTCATAGTCGTTGTGAATCCCGCAATAATTTGTTTTGGACACTTCATTCTCTCCGCGCTGTGGACCCCAATCGGAGGGACACACCAGTGCTGGAATTAAGTGTTTCCGGACACGGCGATTCTGTTCGGCGTAAACCGACTGGTTGAAGTCGATTTTGTTGGCGGCTGCGGATTGATCCAGGAACGGCAGAATTTGTGTGATCCAACCCATGTGATGTCCGCCACCTTCCACTGAGGTGATCGGTCCTGTCGGATTTTGCGTGCCCGGTGGCAATGTCTGGTGTGTCATCAGGTAGTTATGCAGGGCCAGGCCAATTTGAGAGAGATTGTTTTTACACTGAGTCCGGCGTGCCGCCTCGCGTGCCTGCTGCACAGCGGGGAGCAGCAGGGCGATTAAGACCGCGATGATTGCGATCACGACCAATAGTTCAATCAGAGTGAATCCATGGCGCGGTCGACGGGCTGTTGAGGTTTGTTTGTGAGGCATGGAAGAATTCCTTTTGGTAGTTCGGACAAAATTGCGGTAGCGAGTTTTCGGGGTTGTACGCGTGGTGAGGCACGACTTGTTTTCTGGCTCGATCGATCAGCCGGTACACGTTAGCTAGCGTTTAGCGACTGATGGCGCTGACATGGACATTGCCGACACGGACGTAGTTGGCGAAATGAAAACGACCTTCATCAAGGCGACTCCCGGAGTGAAATTGAAATGTCACGCGTGATTCGAATTGGATTCGGAGTTCCCACGGGGTATTCGGCAGTAGCCGTGACAGTCTGCTCCCCTTGTGCATCAGCCGCACTGGCGACGACGATGACGATCTTCGCAGAATCAAGCCCCGCCGCTGGGTCTGCGGGAATCTGCCATGCTTCCCCCTGGTAGGTGCCATCGCTACGAAGCTGTACGACACCCCGGCGAAGGCCTGCGTCGACCAGCAATGACGTCTGCAGGAACTGCTCTTCCCGAATAAACTGTGTTCGGGTCTGAATCACCGAACCGATGAGCGTCGTGCTGATCGCCATGAAAATCAACAGGATGACCATGGCAATGATGATGATTGTTCCCCGACGCGGGTGGGACCGGCCGGATGACCTCGCACTCGATCGACTGTCCTGGAGATGAATTCTTTTCATGGTTGCGTCTCCCCACCACCGGCCGCTCCGGACACCGATATTGAATCGCGACTTTCAGCGGCAGCCGCTTTTGGCGCGATGCTTGGCTGACGTTTGGCAATTCGCAGATTTCGTCCCAGTTCGGCCACAACCGTCAGTTTGCGTTTGCCCATGGCTGATTTTTGTTGCGGCGTCATCGTCAGTCCTGATCGATCGATGTCCAATGCGAGTAGCCGGGCCTGGTCGCCATCGCTCGCTTCGGTGCGGAACTGAACTTCACAATCCGGTACGCGGTAGACTTCGCGCCCAGTCGCCTGATCCCCGTTAAATGACTCACGAATCACCGTCTCGTCCTTGACCCGATATGTCACGCGGCCTGATCGAGAGGCCGACAATTCCAATGAGTCTGTCGGTGCCGGATTGGCCTCCTTCAGGTCCATCGGGCTCGCCACATGGACGTCGTCTCGGAATTGACGTGACAGTTCGAGTAACGTCATCTCCAGTGCCGCCTGCCGGGATACCGATTGGTCGGAACGCAACAAGGATTGAATGATGACGCCGGACATCGTCATCAGGATTGACATCATGCCGATCACGGTCACCATGTGAATCAGGCTGAACCCGCGGCGCGAAGCCGACCGCATCTCAGGTTGAACACTGTTTTCCAGCGCAGAGCATCGATGGAGTGTCGCAGGTCTCATTTTGCCTCCGCTTGAAAGATCCATGCGGACAATTGAACGGGTTTGACTGTCACGTCAGATTGCCCACGCCACGTGATCGAGACACGCAACTGACGCGAGATCGGTTTCTCTGCCTGCTCTGTAATCTCGAGAGACTGTTTGAGATCCGGTAGTAACGTCTGCAGTTCAGCAGGAACGTCTGCCAGCGTTTGTGTCCTTGGTGACAGCTTTTCCCACGGGAGTGCCGAATACCGTTCGAGTACGTTTCCGGCATGTTGGATCGCAAACTGACGTTGTTCGATCGCCAGCCGTTGTCGGGAGACGCTGACAAGAAACGGTGCTGTCAGCGTAATCGCGGCCCCCAGCAACACGAACGTGGCAATCATTTCGGTCAACGTGAACCCGCTGCGCGAATTCACGCTGCGGTGAGTCTGCGTCGACTGAGAACGAAATCGTAACGGTTGAATACGGCACATCGGAAAGTCTCGAAAAACGAAATTGGGTATCGGGTCATCCCGCAGAGTTTTACTTGCGTGCGATTATGAAAGGTCATTGAGTAATTTGATCAGCGGCATAAACATCGCAATTACGAAGAAGCCAATCGGCAGGCTGGCGAGGAGGATCAAAACGGGATGAAGGATGCCACCGATCACGTTGAATCGGAATTTCCACCGCCGCTCCAGATTCTCTGCGAGTGTCTCCAGAACCCAGGGGAGATTGCCCGCCCGACCTGCTGCCTCAATCAGGTTCAGCTCGCTACTTCGCAGGACGCCATGGATCCGCAGTTCGTACCACACGGAATGGCCCTGTTGAACTTGTCTTGTCAGTCTATTGATTGTCGACTGGATCAAAGGGACGTCGGGCTGCTGTGCAAGCACTTTGACCCCCTCAGTCACTGATTGGCCCGAGGAAACGGTCATGGCGAGAGCTCGCAAAATCTCGGGTGCATGTATCCGAACAAAGAATCGCCCAAGAAGTCCCATCACTGCCGACGCCTCGCTGTCATACCGGCCACTGAAAAGATAACGCCTGATTAACAAAGCGACCGCGACAGCCGGCGGGACAATCAAATACCAGTAGTTGACACAGAAATCCGAAAAACCGATCGTCGCCTTCGTGATCTCAGGCAGTTCCGTGCTAAAATCATCGAAAATCTTTTTGAACTTCGGAATGATGTAATACATCTGAAAACTGCAGATTCCGAAGAGTACTACCAAAAGTAGGCATGGATACGCGACTATCGAATAGCCAAGGTCCTGTTGGCGGTCGGCAAGAGCTTTTCCTTGCGAGATTGCCAGCCGCGTCAGCGATTCAACGAACGTGTCACTGTTCAGGGCTGATTGCAACTGCAGCGCTGTCGGCCGCGAGAACAATTCATACGGCAGGCACGTTTGCAGAGGCACACCGTTTTGAAGGTCCGTCGCAAATGCCAGCAATCGTCTTTTGCGAGAACCCGTGGCTCCGCCGGAGTACATCTGGATTTCATCCACCAGTGATTTCTCGGATTTTGCGGAAAGAGCCAGTAACCAGATCAATTCCAATTCGGCAGCTTTCTGGCTGGCCCATCGTTGCGTCATTTGAAAGTGAAACCAGCGACCCAGGATGAACATTCCCAGGACGAATCCCACGACGTTACCCAACCCCAGGCTGATTAAACCGACGATGAAGAAACAGACCCTGCTCAGGGCCTTGATACTTCGGGCAGCACGTGGATTCAGTAACAGTTCTGATTGCAGATTCAACCCCAGCCCGAGAATCGTCAAGACGATCAGAACGACGACGACCAGGAGTGCGAACAGCATTGTTTCTTCGACCATGATAGATTCGCTATGAGTGAGTCAGGATAAATCGTTGAGGAGCCTGATCAGCGGAAGGAAGAGTCCCCCCAGTGTCGTCACGATCATGACCGAAACGGCCATCATCACCATGACGTCAACCGATATGATCAGTGATCGGATCGAGAACTCTCCTTTTGTCGTATAGACATTGGACAGAGCTCGCAGATTGCTGGCCATTTCATCGGGAGGCTGACGCAAGACCAGTGAAAACGCGTGCGGCAGTTCCAGGCGATTTGCCGCAGACTCTATCGATTCGCCATGCTCTAATAGCGTGACGAGATTGTGACAGGTCGCTTGCAGTGTCGGATCGGACAATCCTGCCGAAGCGAACTGCACGGCTTTGGGTAAAGGGAGCTGTCCCTCCACAAGAATTGCCAGTATTTCGCAGAATTCGCTGAACTGACGCAGACTCAGCATCGGCCCAATGATCGGAATCGTCTGTCCGGATCGACTGGACATACGGGGAAAATTGCCGAACAACAGCCAGTACCATCCTCCTGTAACGACGGCGAGCAATGCCGGGACCAGCCAGAAGCCATAACCGCAGACCACATCTGACATACCGATCAGCAGCTTCGTAATCCCGGGTAACTCGATACCAAAGTTATCAAAAATCCCTTTGAACTGCGGCACAATGACCCACAGTACAGCCGATACCCAGGCGACAAAAGAAACGAATATCGTCGTGGGATAAGCGAATCCAATCATCAGCCGATGACGAAAGTCTCGATCCCATTGTTTCTGATTGAGCATGACCTGCATCACGAGATCAAGTCGCCCGATTTCCATCCCCCCCTGCAGTAGTTTGCCGACCATCGCGGGGAGTCGCTCTTGCAATCTGACAATCACAGAATTCGGCGATTCGCCTGTTTGCAATCTGCGGTCCAGGTCTCGCAGCACGCGTTGAGCCTGTGGCGAAGTCGATTCTTCGGCCAGGGCTGTCAGCGCGGTGTTCAATGGCAGGTTCGCTGCAATGCGATGCGACAAAGCGATCAGGACGGCTTCGCTCTCTTCCGTTGTCAGTGATTCATTCATGGTTGGTCCAGACCTTTCCAGACTGAGATGACAGGGAGCAGGACCGCTAACATGTACACCATTACGATTGTCGTACTGCATGCCAGGGCCAATACGGCAGGGACGGCGAGATTGAACCACGCGGTCCGCTGCTCGGCTTGAAGAAGGCTCGACTCCGCCAATTGCTTGATGGCGACTGGCAGCAAACCGGCCTCCTGGCTGGTCACGAGAACCCACTTCCAGGACGCAGGAATCGTTGTCGCTTCCGCCAATGCCTCACGTAATGACCGCCCCGATTTCAACGCTGTCGCGATTCGATCAGCATCGATTTGAAGCTTTTTATTTTCAGTGACACTCGCTGCTCGCGGAAAAGCTTGTTCCAGCGGAATGCCAAAATTCGTCTGCAATGCCAGCAGTTCCAGGAACTGAGTCCGGCGCAATGAGTATTGAACTCGGCCAAATCCGGGTAACCAGTTGAGTCCCGTGATTGCGAACCACAGTGGGCGAGTCGGCCCAAAGCTGAACAGGTACAAGGCGGTAATCAGACCCAGCAGCCCCATTGGGATTTGTACGCTCCAGATCGACCGTGTCTGGTAAAGAGTGAACAGTGTTTCAATCGCCCAGTCGGCCGGAAGCCGAATGTCTTCGAGAGTGGATTTGATACTTGGCACCAGAATGGAAATCACACCTGCTGCGAGGGGGATTGCCACAATCAGGCAGGCCAGTGGATAGATCATCGCCAAGCCCACTCGGCGTCGAATCTCCTGGACGACGCGTGCCGAATTCGCGACAGAATCCAGCGCCTCGGGCAATCGGCCTGCCTCCGTCCCCGCATCCACAACCGCGGCATACACAGGAGAAATCGATTGCGTCTCTTGAGCGAATGCTTCGGCCAGACTTCGACCGCCGGCGAGGTGATCTGCCAACCGCTCTGCCAACGTGTCGAAGCTTGTTTGTGCACCCCCGGCGATACTGCGTAATCCCAGTTCCAGTGGAACCCCCGCACGGATCAACGCGGCAATTTCATGGTTGATTTCGATCAGGTCGTTCATCTTAGGCGAGCTTCGTGAACTCATTGTCCTCTCCCTTGATCTGCAATCGTCGTCGCCTGGATGTCGCAGTCGTGGCGAAAGCCGAGTACGCGGCGAATTTCCGCGGGACTGGTCATTCCCGATTCGACGAGTGAACGAGCCCGTTGTCCGAGTGTGCAGAAACCCGTGGTCATCGCAGTTCGCTGAAGATCGTCGGCACTGAATTGAGACAGAATCGCGCGTCCGATCTCCTTTTGATCGGGTTGCAACAATTCTGCGACGAGCGATCGTCGATAGTAACCTGTCCCGGCACAACGCGGGCAACCAACCGGTATCCGGACTCGTGACAGGTCAAATCCAAGCAGGTCCGCAGGTTCGTCTGACCAGGCTGCGCACTCGCACAACTGACGAATCAGCCGCTGACTCAGCACGCTGCGCAAACCTGTTCGCAGCAAATAGGGTTCGATACCCATGTCATTGAGCCGGCTGATCGCTTCGCAGGCACTTCCCGAATGAAATGTGGAGATCACCAGATGACCCGTGAGGCATGCCTGAAAGACGGTCTCTGCTGTTTCCCGATCACGAATCTCTCCCACGAGAATCACATCGGGATCTTGCCGCATCAGGGATCGCAGTCCGACGGCATAGTCAAAACCGACGTTTCGTTTGACCTGCGACTGCGCCACGGCGGGCAACACGGTCTCGATGGGGTCTTCCAGCGTGACAAGGCTCTTGCCACGTCCATGCTGACGCTGAATCTCGCGCAAGCAGGCATAAGCCGTCGTCGTCTTGCCACTCCCCGCAGGTCCTGTGATCAGTAGAGCACCAGTGGTTTCCTGCAGAGCCTGTGACAGACTATCGCCAATATCGTCAGGCAAACCGAGATCCGCAGGAAACTGAAATCGACTCGATCCCGCAAAAATCCGGACGACTGCTTTCTCGCCAAACAATGTGGGGAATGTGCTGACACGCATCTCCCAGACATCCGTCTCCAGCGTCAGCCCATCCGAATCTGGCGATGTCGCGGCAGGCTTCGAGGTCTGGATACGTCCTTCCTGGGGGATGTCCGTTTTGTACGTGAGCAGCTCTGCCAGAACTTTTAACCGGGCCACGATATTGGGGGCGAATTGACGCGGATACACGGCCATCGGGACGAGCACACCATCAATCCGGCAATCGATTTCCAGCCCCCCATCAGCAGGAGTGAAATGAATGTCACTGGCACCACTGGCTTGAGCGAATCGCAGCAGATATTCGACGACCCCGACGACATACTCCGGATGCCTGGGATCCAGTTTCGGCAGAGTCTGTTGATATTGATCAGCAAGCGTAGCGGAAGACATGGAGACTTTCTTGACTCCGGCAACCAGTTCACGATCAACCCTGGCAACGTCACTGCGACGTTGATGAGGGCTTTCATCAATGGTGGCCTGGAATACTTCAGTCATGGGATTTGCTTAATTCGAACGAATTCTGGCGATATGTTGTATGCCGTGTCACGACGTGTTTTTCGAGTTCAACCCATCAGCCGGAACGCGATAGCGTCCGGTTCGAACCGTGGGCTAGCGCCCAGCGGCTGATGGTCCAACCCGAATTCCGAGCTGTGGAGTATCACGAGAAACTTCTTTGGAAAGACGTTCGAGCTTCCAGAACGCACGCGAATTGTCGATGGATTTCATGATTTTTCGAAATTTGAGATACAGGGGCTGTCGTTGTTGAATTTTGATCTCATGTAGACGATTTGCATTCCCGTTTCAAGTTGTCCAGTCTGCTGGAATTTACCATTCGGAAACCAGCTTTGGGGGTCAGCGATCTGGCGGTTGCGGGATGAACTCGTCGACCGAAACCGGTGGAATTGGAAAAACGAAACGTGAGAGCTTAACTGATTGTGCCGCGGCCGACTCTTTCGACGTCACGTCGATTGCACTGGGGCCGTTACCTTGCGACACAAGGCAATTCGATCGATAGTCGAAACGGCCATTCGACCAAGGGTCTTGAAAATTCAATTGCCGTACGATTCCGAACAGTGCGTCCAGATCGGCCGGCATCTTTCCGTGTTGCTTACGGTAGGCAATGGTCCCCATTCGTGTCAGCGCAGCTCTTGTCGCAGTGTATCGATCGCGAACGGACTCGGACCGATCACTTGTCAGAGCAACCTCAGCACCCCAGGTTGTCGACTGCAGTTCGGCCATCGATTGCAGGTAATTTCCTCCAACGGGAACCACGCTCTCATCGATAGAGAATCGTGGATCATAGCTCAAGCGATTGTCTAGATAGCTGAGATGGGCTCGATGCAGCATCGCCTCGATTTCCCACAAGTGACGGCGTCGAATCGATTCCCAGGGCAAGTGCATAAAGATCCGCTGCCAGCCGAGAATTTCTCCGTGTTGCGTCACATATTCATCGACAATTGAGTTCTGCTTCGCCTGTGCATGTTCGTCGATAATCGCGGAGCTTGGAGACGGAAAATGGTTCAACCGAACTTCTAACTCCTTGATCCCGCCGTGAATTTGGGCGAATGTCACGTCCCTGCGATTGGCCCACTCGACCAGCAATTCGAGTACGCGGCGCTCCTCATCCGCACCAGCTTGCCAACATGGCCTGAACGGACCTCGAGCCATCGCCTGGCAAGACTTCAAGTGGGCCAGACAGATCTCAGACGCTGATGCTGGTTCGTTCAAGTGCAGGTGATCCCGCACACGCGCGAGCATCCGATCACTGAGCCGATTGAAACTTGCGACAGGGAACAGTTGAACCCGGCCGATGGAGATTGGCTTGGCAGCATGCGAGTCAGGCTGGTCTCGATCCGATGGCTGATTGTGAGATTGTTCGAAACTGACATGAATCACAGCACTGGCAGCGAACGCACGGGCAATTTCATCGGCAAGCTTTCGTTCGTCGCTACTCAGCGAAAGGTTGGCAGAACCGGAATCAACCTGTGGTCTGTATTCGATCGGCAGGGCTGCGATGGCGAGCAGGCGTGTCCGAACAGATGGCTCGCTTGAGGTTTTCATGTCCGTCACCAGATTGCCTTGCTCATAAAGAAACTGCATACGGTGAAAAGAATCGAATGCTGGTCCTGATTGACTGGCAGGGTCAATTTGCGTGACTTCGTAAACGCGGTAAGCCGCCACGGTCGCACACGTGAACAACGGAAGCCCGATCAATACGGCTGAAAGGCGGACCTTCTGTGTCCATGGAAAGTCGTCCAACAACCACGACCGGGCATGCATTCGCGTGGCAATCAGTGGGGCGATGGCCGGAATGCCGCCTGACCACCATTGAGGAATGTGCAGGCTGCGCATGAACTCAAACCACAGAAACAGGACGGCCGTTGCCATTGCCCCTATGATCGCGGCGAGAATCGCGCGGTGCAGCATTATCGCGGCTAGTTGACCACTCCCGTAACTCAACAGAACCAGCCAGAAATGACGCTCAATCAGGCTGGAGGGGTAAGTCCACAAACTGCGATCACGGATCGCGACCAGGGCGAGAAGCACAGCAGGAGTGACAAATGCACGGACCAGCCACACCGCTTGCCTGGCACTCCAGATCATCCTTGGAGACGAACCGTGATTGGCCAGGAATCGTACCGGCTGCCCTTCCCCTTCGCTGCGAAACGACAGAATTCCCATGACCAGTGCCAACAGGCAGACAACAACATCGGGAACAGATGGTATCCCGTAGTTCTTTGGGATGGCGTAGTCGATCTGGCTACCACTCAGTAACAAGACGCAAATCGTAATCATCAGCCAGCGCGGAATGACATTGCGTTGCCGCTCCTGCCATACCAGACGCTGCCACGCGCGACGCTCGCTTTCGTCCGGCTCGATGCCACCGGGAATACGACTGGAACGCGACTTTCGATCAAGGATTCCATTGCGCCAGGTTGACCAGAAGTCACCGTAGTCAGCGAGGAACCGGAAGTCTAGATATTTTCCTTCAGCCCAGCGGTACCCCAGCCAGGCATCCACTCCGATCATCCCCAGTCCCGCGATTGCGAACGTCGCCATCAGGATTGACCGATCGGCTTGTGGTCCAACGTCTGCGGGGATCAGGTTCAGGAGTCCAAGCACTGCGATCATGGGGAGCCAACCGGTCAGGACCCAGCCAACGGCCATCGTCGGAATGGAAGTGATCACTCGCTGACTCAAGAGCGATCCGAACACGCACCAGGCCAGCAGCACCAGCAGGATGGTCAGGCGCAGGGCAACTTCACTTCCAATCGCATGGTTTACGAAAAAGATCTGATATGTGACATAGACATCGCCGGGATTAGATCGACCCAGCAGTAGTGCCACGAACGCGCCACACACGTACAACGCCGCGCTCCCGGCGAGACAGGTTCCGACCTTGGCCAGCAGGATCGCCCACGGCGAAGGGGCGTGGTGGACCAGCAGATCACAGGTCCGTTCTTCACGTTCACCCGCAAAACTGATCGCGGCAGAGGCGACAATAAAAATCACCTGCACTACGAACGCCAGAAACCACATGGCCCAGGTCGCCCACTGCTCGTCAAGCGACGTGGTATAGGGGGCTGCCGATGGAGTCGTGTTGAAAAATGCCAGTCGCAACAGGATCTGCAGGACCAGCAACAGTCCCAGCAGAAGGAACCACAGCGCCCGCTGGACGCGGTATTCCTTCCAGAGTAAACGACCGATGGCAGAGGTGAACATGATAACCACCTTCAACAACATGTAAGCCCGACGCAGGAACTGGCTTTCAACCGGTCCAGAGATCACTTTCATCGCACCGACAAGCGAGGCACGTGTCCTATTCTTCTAAAAGAAGTGGTAAGCCTTCGGGCGGCAAACTTCTTCGTCTGGTAATTTGACGCTCAGCGGTGCCAGGCTCGCAAACTCCGAAGTCATGCACGCCACATAGATTTCTTCCAGCGATGGTCGACGCAGCGCGACATCGCAATGATTCGGATCATCGTTCAAGACCCGCAATGCCGCGTCATCCAGGTCCCGTACGAGTAATCGCCAGATCCGATCTTCTCGCTGCGAACCGATCAGCAGTGTCGGTTCGGAAAAGATCGGCGGTGCAGTCTCGATTCCGTTCATCGAGACAATCACTTCATGAACGCGATCCTTGAGAGTTTCCAGTGGTTCGCACAGCACCAGTCGTCCTTCGCGAACAATCGCGATCGTGTCGGCGACCCGTTCCACTTCCGAGATCTGATGACTCGACAGCAGCACCGTCCGTCCATGGGCTGCAACATCGACCATGCTTTCCAGAAACTCACGACGCACCATTGGATCGAGTCCCGATGTCGGTTCGTCCAGTACCAGCAGTTCCGGTTCATGTGCCATGGCCAGCGACAACGAAACTTTTCCCTGCATCCCCTTGGAGAGTGACTTGATCGGCCGATCTGCGGGCAGGCGGAACTGCCGGATCAGGTCATTAAATCGCTGGCGGTAGCCAATCGGATGAAACCCGGCAGCAAACCAGCCGATCTCTTCGACGGTCATCCATTCGTAGAGCGCCGGCCGATCAGGCATGTAACCGACTCGCCGCCGAATCTCGCCCCCATGCTCCTGACTGTCCATACCGAGCACGCGTGACGAACCTGCGTCGAGTGGCATCAAACCCAGCAGGATCTTGATGGCGGTTGTTTTGCCGGCCCCATTTTCTCCCAACAGGGCGATCACCTGGCCCGGATCGCCGCGGAGCGTCAGGCCCTGTAAGGCGACGTGGTTGCCGAAGTGTTTGGTGACCCTGTGCATCTCGAAAATCGAACTCATGGCGTCTCCGGAATGCTTTGTTTTTCGATGGTCTTGGATCGAGCCAGGCTCTGCCAGGCCGATTCAACGAGTCCAATAAACTCGTCTTTGACAAATCCACTTTGAAGAGCCTCGATCACGACTCGCTGGACTCGGGCTTCCATATTGGTCTGCCGGGCCAGGCGACAGTGTGCTGCGGCCTCTTGAGAAACTCGCAGCCCTTCACCACGCAGTGCTTCGAGCACTTTGTCGTTCTGCAGATCGCGATAGGCCCGGGCCACGGTATTCGGATTCACCGCCAGCTTGACGGCCAATTCGCGCACGGAGGGAACGAGTTCACCCGCCCGGAGCGCATTTTTGGCGATCGCGTATTTGACCTGCCTGGCAATCTGGTCATAGATGGCCACACCGCTATCGGGATCGATCTGGAAAAACATGGCGGAACTCCTGTACTATCGCGCTAGTACGGTAGTCCTGTCGGTCGGGATTGTCAATTGGCAATTCTGCGAATTTCGAAATTTCCTAACGGCCGATGAATCGGACGTGGGAACGTTTCGTTCTCTTATCTGTTGAAGAGATCGAGAGTCTGATTGAGCAAATCGCAGATTCTCCAGATTCGCGACCTGTGATCGAAGAAAACGTGCGACTGGCTCTCGTGAAACGATTTCCCTATGTCGTCTGCTTTCTGTTTGAGGATGAACTGATTCACATTATCGCGGTGTTCCACGGCCGTAGAAATTCAAGTCTGACCGCACAGTGAAACCTCGAAGTTTCTGAGCTACAATGGGGTGATGAGCAACGTCACTCATATTCTGTTGCAGCTTGAATCCGGCGATCCGTCGGCGGTTGAGCAACTCCTGCCGCTGGTCTACGACGAACTTCGAAAACTTGCGGCGGCGAAACTGGCTCTTGAGATGCCGGGCCAGACGCTGCAGGCGACGGCACTGGTTCATGAAGCGTATTTGCGATTGGTCGATACCGAGCAAACGTCAACGTGGAACAGCCGGGCTCATTTTTTCGGAGCGGCGGCGGAAGCGATGCGGCGAATTCTTATCGAACAAGCTCGTCACAGGAAAACGCTGAAAGCCGGCGCCGCCCGCGATCATGGTGAACTCCTGGACGTGGCCGAAGAATCGCGCGGCGAACCGCTCGATCTCCTGGCACTGGACGAGGCGCTGAAAAAACTCGAACGTCTGAGCCCGCGTCGGGCCGAACTGGTGAAGCTCCGATATTTCGCGGGACTGACACTGGAGCAGGCCGCACAGGCGCTCGGCGTGGCGGCTTCGACGGCGAGCGAGGACTGGGCCTACGCTAAGAGCTGGCTGCGCCTTGAGATACAGCCAGGCGGATGACTCCAGTCTGCCCACAAGACACAAAGTAATTCTGATTTTCCTGAAAAATCTGAAAAATGAATCGGAGGGTTCGGTCGCGAATCTCGCACTGTTCTACGTAGACGAAATGCACCGCAGGGAAACCGCTATGACTTCGCCATCGCTCAATGAGGAACAGATATTTAAGATCGCTCGGGAAATCGCGGCTCCCGATGCCCGAATCGCCTATCTCCAACAGGCCTGTGGGGACGACGAGGCGTTGCGTCAACGGGTGGTCGCTCTGCTTCATGTGGCGGAAGAAGATCCGAGCTTCCTCGAAAAACCGCCTGCAGGTTGTGCCGCGACCTCCGGTGAACAAATCCTTGAACGGCCTGGCACGCAAATCGGACCGTACAAGCTGATCGAGCAGATTGGCGAAGGGGGATTTGGCGTCGTGTTCGTCGCGGAGCAAAAAGAGCTGGTGCGCCGCACCGTGGCGCTCAAGGTACTCAAACCCGGAATGGACACGCGACAGGTGATCGCCCGCTTCGAGGCGGAAAGGCAAGCGTTGGCTATGATGGATCATCCCCACATCGCCAAAGTGTTGGATGCCGGCGCGACCGAGAGCGGGCGGCCGTTCTTCGTGATGGAACTCGTGCGCGGCGTGCCGATCACTCAGTTCTGCGACCAAAGAAAGCTCACCCCGCGACAACGACTGGAACTGTTCGTTCCGGTCTGCCAGGCGATCCAACACGCGCACCAGAAAGGCGTGATTCATCGAGATATCAAACCGTCGAACGTGCTGGTGGCTCTGTACGATGAACGAGCCGTTCCGAAGGTCATTGATTTCGGAGTGGCCAAAGCAGCGGGCCAGCCGCTGACCGACAAAACGCTGATCACGAACTTCGGTGCGCTGGTAGGAACCGTGGAGTACATGTCGCCCGAACAGGCCAGCCTCAACAATCTGGATATCGACACGCGTAGCGATGTGTATTCGCTCGGGGTGTTGTTGTACGAACTCCTGACCGGCGTCACGCCCGTTGATCGCGGGCATCTGCAGCAAGGGGCGTTGCTCGAAATGTTGCGGATCGTACGCGAGGTCGAAACGCCGCGTCCCAGCACCAAGCTCAGTACCAGCGATGCGTTACCCAGTATCGCGGCGAACCGGAGCATGGAACCCGCCAAATTGTCCGAGTGCATGAAGGGAGAACTCGACTGGGTGCTCCTCAAGGCCCTCGAAAAGGATCGGACCCGCCGCTACGAAACGGCAAACGCCCTCGCCCGCGACATCGAACGGTATTTGGCGGACGAACTTATCGAAGCTCGTCCGCCGTCGACGGGCTACCGCTTGCGAAAGCTTGCGAGCAAACATCGAACGGCTCTGAGTACTGTTGCGGCCATTGTCCTTTGCCTGATCGTCGGCGCGTCGGTGAGTATTTGGCAAGCAATACGCGCCAGCCGAGCGGAACACTTGGCAATTGAATCGGCCGATGTCGCGCGACAGGCCCAAGCCCAGGCTCTCGATAATGAGTCCGAAGCGCAACAGCAACGGCATGAGGCGGAACGCCAGCACCTGTTCGCTGAATCCCAGCGCGACGAAGCCGAACGACAGCGAACGACGGCACAGGCGGAAAAGTCCGCGGCTCAACAGAATCTGGTGACGAGCCAATTCTTATTGGGAAAAATCGCGAATACTAACGGTGACACGGCCGGAGCACTCACCTGGTATCTCCAGGCCTATCACGACGCTCCACCCGATGATCCACGCCGCGTCAGCGCGCGAAATCTAATTGGTGCGTGGGGCGGAAGTCTGAAGCAGACGCTCGTGCATGATGCCGGCGTACATACCGTGGCGGTCAGTGCCGACGGCCGCAAGCTAATCGCCGGTGTCTATAACAAGCATGCACAGATTTGGGACATCGCGACCGGAATGCCTCAGGGGAAGCCGTTGGAAAAGGGAGGCGATATCGTTTCGGCGCAGCTCAGCGCCGACGGAAGTTTTGCTCTGATCGGAGACTGGGGTGGAGCCACCGTTTGGGACGTTGCCACCGGTCAACCTCGCTATCCGAGTTTGGAACACTTCGTGCGCGAGGACACCGTGGTCGGCCCGGTCTTGAGTCCCGATGATCGCTCGATTGTCACTCGAAATTGCGGCACCGGGATTTGCCTGTGGGACGCGGAAACGGGCAACCCGCGTGGCGAATGTCTGCCGCTGGGAAAACTCGTCAGACGCATGTTCTTCGCACCGGACAGCAAACGCGTGGCTGCTCTGGGCGGAGGCGTGGCACGAGTGTGGGATGTCGAGAAGGCACAACCGGTCGGTGAAGAATATGTCGACATCACGGACTTGGCATTTCATCCTGATGGCCGACATGTCGCCGTCAGTCGCAAAGACGGCAAGATTCTCTTGCACGATCTCGACTCGGGCCAACAAGTCGCCGAACTGACCCACGACAAGCCGCTGAACTCGGTCGATTTCGACAAGGAGGGAAAGAACCTCGTGACCCAGGACGGCGAAAATGCCTACCTCTGGCTCAATGTGCTGAATGACGAACGCACGCGGCGCGTCTTGCCTCACGGCCGCCAACTCTTTGCTGCCGCCTTCAGTGCCGCGGAGGGTTGGGTGCTGACGACGAGCCCTATGCTGTTGCGAGTTTGGAAAGTCGGCGCGGACGCACCGAAATGGGAGCGAAGTGTCCCCCAGATCAACAGTCGGTGGCAGAGTGATGACATGAGGTCGGCCGTCTTCAGTCCGGACGGAAGAACCCTGCTCGTGCGGACGGGAAACAACTCAGTCGAAGTGTTGTCCGCATGGTCAGGGGAGATGCTGGCACGCGAAGCCAACGTATTGAAGCCGATCTTCGCCGCCGACGGAAAATCGTTGATCGCCGGCAGCCGGGACGGCTGGGTGCGGGTGCGTTCGGTGAGCACGAGCCGACGCTTGCCAAAGCGGCTGTCGCCCGAGGCCTGCTCGGGCAGCGAGATGGCCCTGAGTCCCGACGGAACGTTGGTGTTCGTGGTCGGTGGAAAAAGTTCTCAAATCTTCCGAACCGACACCTGGGAACCTGTCGGGAAGCCAATGGATGGTCTCTTCCACGATTACAAAGATGTGGTTACCGGTGCCGCCTTCAGTCCCGACAACCGCGTGCTGGTTACTTCCATGCATCTTCGCGGTTCTGGCCCTTCCCCGCATTTTAGTCCGTCAACGCATGTCACGTTCTGGGACGTTGCGACGACGAACCCGATCGGCAAACCCATTTCCACGGGAGATGCTCTTTCCGGGCTCGCATTCGATCCGACCGGAAGAAACCTGCGATTCGACGGTTCCGTGGTCGATGTCCGTACTCGATCGATGCGTACATTCAAATGGGATGGCCTTCCCAAGGGCCATCGAGCTGTTGCACAGTTGCTCGGCTCCAACGACTCTTCCGTTCCGCTGCTATGGGACGAGGATCGGGGCGGGCCGACGACGGTTGCGGTCCCCAGTGAGAATGTCAAACAGGCCCTGCTCTCACCGGACGGCCGCAGTTTGTTGATCGTCGACCAGGACGGGAACGCGCGATTGCAGGATGCCGCCTCGGAAACACCCCGCGGCCCTGCATTTCACCCGGAAGGTTCGCCCAGCGAACGCAGCCGCGATGGCCGCTACACGCTCTTCGGCACGCTGACGACGTTACGTCTTTGGGACACGTGGTTGGGACGTCCCTGCGGAGAACCCTTGCAAAATGAAATGGCGCAAGCGACGGCGTCGTTTAGTCCCTGCGGCACGATCCTCGCGACGCACTGGCACTTCACGGCCCAACTGTGGGATTGCGCGACCGGACTGGCGCTGGGACCACCGATGGACTTGTCCAGCAACCAAATCTCGCAGCCGATTTTCACCGCCGACGGCCGCCGGCTCTATATCGCAAGCAACGGACTCGAGGTCTGGCGAGTCCCGCCGCCGGCCGCTGACGATCCAGAACGCTTGCGCTTGTCGATCGAAGTTCGTACGGGCCTCGAAGTCAACGAGAATGCAACAATCCAAAAGTTGAGCCACGCCGGGTGGTTGGAACGCAAACGCCGACTGGAACAGCTGGGTGGCCCATGCGACGTGGTAGAGTAGTTTTAAGAGTTGACCAGCGGTCGAATTCGCCGGAACGTCGGGCCGCTTCAAATTGAGCGGAGAGAAAGGATGGTTTGCTATGCGACAAATGCTCAATCGGTTGTTGACGATCACTCTGGTTCTGGCCGGGATGACCGGCCATGCCAGCGCCCAAATCAAAGGTGAGATCGTCGGCACGAAGATGATTTGGGATCTGGCACGGATCAATCGCGACGCCGACCTCGCGCGCTTCAAAGATCGCTGGTTCGTTGTTTGTCAGGAAACGCCATTCGAGGCATCGACGGAGGCTGCCCTGCGCGTGATTTCCTCGAAGGATGGCGACCAATGGGAATCGGTGGCTCTGATCAAATCTCCGACGCCGGGACGAAACCTGTATCGGCCTTCGTTCAGCCTGACTCCGGACGGCCAGTTGATGATCGCGGCTCAGGGTGCCATGCGGTGGGAGAACTTTGACAAATCGAAGCCTGAGCCAACACCGCGCAAATTAGCAATGGCGTGGTTCTCGAAGGACGGCGTCGCCTGGAGCGAGCCGACGCCAATTACCGGACCGAATGGATACGCGCTCAACCGCGTCGTCTGGAACAAGGGTGTCGCTCTGGGTTTTGCGCGCGGCGAAGACTGCGGCAATTGGGACATCAATTTGTTTTCCAGTCCGGATGGGAAACGATTCGAGAGCGTGTTTGCACGCCACTTCGACAATGAGACTCGTCCGGGAACTCTGGCGATGATTGTCGATGGCGATAAGGTCCATTGCCTGATGAGCCGATCCAACGCGAACGAAGTGTCCGCGCATAACGCGGCTTGGAAAACCGGATTGCTGGGGACGGCCAAGGGACCGCACTACGACGAGTGGGAATGGAAACCGATCAACGTGCCGTTCGCCCACGCCAACCTGCTGCGCTTGCCGGATCAGCGGATCATCGCCGTGGCCGGGTTGACCGATCCGGAGTATCGCACGTCACTTTGCGAATTCGACTTGGCGACCAGGAAGCTCAACGAGTTCCTCGAACTTCCCAAGGAGTGGCATCGCGTCAGTCTTGCGCACCACGACGGGCACCTGTGGGCGAGCTACCACGTCGAGCTTGCAGTCAACGAGGACGTCCATCTGGCCAAGGTGAAGCTGACGCAATAGGGCATATCATCGAAAACGGATTCCATCTCTTGCAAGAAAGGTTCCGGAACATGCCTGCCATTCGTTCCAATCGCGTCCGCCAAATCGCCGCCGTCGCGTCTGCGCTGGTCTTGGCCCTTGCGGTCCTGCCGTGGTCAATTGGATTTGCTCAGACCACGACTGAAAAGCCAGCATCGCAGGCTGACAAGGCCGAGCCAAAGTCGAAAACCAAGACCGATGTAATTCACATCGAGTTCCGCTGGGCGGAGTCGGCAGCGAAGGAGGGGTTGACTGAGTCCGAAGGTGTGGATCTGCCTGAAACCAAAGGAAAAGTGTTCCTCCACAAGAAGCCAATTCTCACCAATCAAGATATTGCCACTGCCACGGCGGTCAAAAACAAATCGGCATCGGGCGATCTGTACTACATCGACGTTTATCTTACCAAAGACGCTGCGAAGACAATTGCCAAGAGCAGCGAGGAAAATCTGAAGAAGCCACTGGTCGTGGTCGCTAACGGAAAGATCATCTCCGCGTTGACTCCCATGCACCCGCTCTCCGATTGGGTGCTCATGTATGGCCCTTTCAAAAAGGCGGAAGCGGAAAGAATTGCCACGTCGATCATGACCGAGACAGCCGCCACCCGAGGAGGCGAACCCGAAAGCGTCGTGCAGACCGAGGACAAACACTGGCAAGACCTTGATGCACGTCAGCGTGGCATCAAGGATCGGGTTGTCACACTCCTGACAAACGCACCAGCATTGAGCGACCAACGGGTGGCGTTGGCCGTTTATCTGTTGACGGTGGGCCGACCTCCAACCGACACCGAAGTGGAACAAGCTCAGAAGAAGTTCGCGGAAACAAAAGATCGCCCGTTGAGTACGCTTCAACTCACTCGCACTCTCGTTCAGGGCGAGGACTTCAACACCGCGGTGGCCGCGACCAACGACCGACTCTTCAAGATCCAGAAGGATCTCGCGACGAATCGCGAAGCTGGCATTCGGATGAGCGCCGACGAGGCTCAGAAGATTTTCGCCGAGTGCGCCAAAGCAGTGAATGAAGCCGCGAAAACCGACCAGCAATTCGTCGATCTGGCCTACCTTCTGGCACTATCTCGATTCCCCACAGCGACCGAATCCAAACAATCCTTCGCTCATCTAAAGCAAGCTTCTGATCGTGCCATTGCGACCACGGACATCTTCACGTTCCTGCTGAACACCAGAGAATTCCTGATGCCGAAATGAGGTTCAGTCAGTTATTCCCATGCCAACGGTTTCAACCAGGCAGACTTGAGGTCTGAACATTTGGCTTCAAGGATCTGGCTACCCTGGCAGGCGATTCGGACTTCGCTTGTTGACGTGACGCTGCCGACTCGTGTCAGCGGCAAGCCTGCGAATACCTTTTGAAGCTCAGCTGCGGCAGACGGAGTGACTTCGACCAGGAATCGGGTTGAGCTTTCAGAGAACAAGACGACTGCTGGATCGGACAAGCCCGATGATGTGGCGACGGCAGTGACGTCCAGGTCGACTCCCAGCCCGCCAGCGAATGCCATTTCGGCCGCAGCGGTGGCCAAGCCTCCTTCGCTCAGGTCATGGCAGCTTCTCAGCAGGCCCTGCGAAATCGCCTGGTGAACTGCTTTGAAGATTCCGGGGGCTTGCTGCAGATCGACATGCGGCACAACTCCGCCGCTTAAACCGTTCACCAGAGCATAGTGACTTCCGCCCATTTCATTCTTCGTGACGCCGATCAGGTACAGCTCGTTACCTGCCGACTTCAAATCCATCGTCACGCATTTGCGGACATCCGCGACCTGTCCCATGGCGCTGATCAGCAGTGACGAAGGGATGGCGACGGTCTGCTTGGTTCCCGTCGAATCGACGTACGAGAACTCGTTGTTCAGGCTGTCCTTGCCACTGATGAACGGAGTTCCGAAGGCGATTGCGGTGTCTTTACAGCCAAGAGCCGCGCGGACGAGTGAGCCAAGAGTTTCGGGGCGTTCGGTATTGCCCCAGCAGAAGTTGTCGAGGATCGCGATCTTGCTTGGATCGGCTCCCACTGCAACGCAGTTGCGCAGCGCTTCGTCAATCGCTGCGGCAGCCATCCAGTACGGATCGAAGTCACCGTAACGGGGATTCATCCCGTTGGACACAACGACACCTCGTTGTGACTGAAAATCAGGTCGAACGACGGCAGCATCCGATGGACCATCGCACGCGATACCGACGAGCGGCTTGACGACCGATCCCGCCTGAACCTCGTGGTCGTACTGGCGGATGATCCATTCCTTGCTGCAAACATTGAGCGATCCCAGGATTGCCTGCAGCGAGTCCGCGAGGGACCCGTGTGATGAGCCTGCCGTCATCGGCTTTTCGGCGGGGGGAAGATAAGTCGCGTCCCGAACTACCGGTGGCCGACCATCATGCAGGAACGACATCGCCACATCCCCGACCTCCTGGCCGTGGTACGTCAGCTTCAGTCGGCCGTTGTTACCGAACTGACCGAACGCGGTCGCCTCGACCCCTTCTGCGGCGCACAGGCTACGGAATTCCTCCCATTTGGATTCGGGGACCGCCAGGACCATTCGCTCCTGAGCTTCGCTGATCCAGATTTCGGTGTAGGACAACCCGGCATACTTAAGCGGACACTTTTCCAGCCAGACGACTGCGCCGGTGTGCTCACCCATTTCGCCGACGGCACTGCTGAAGCCCCCGGCACCGCAGTCGGTAATGGCGTTGTACAGATTCTTGTCGCGAGCCTGCAGAATCACGTCCATCACCATTTTCTCGGTGACGGCATTGCCGATCTGCACGGCCCCACCGGAGATCGTTTCACTCTCATGCGTCAGTTCAGCGGACGAGAATGTCGCACCGTGAATCCCGTCGCGGCCCGTACGGCCACCAACGGCGACGATCAGGTCGCCCGGGAAAACTTCCTTTTCGCATTTGTCGACGGGAATCATCGCCACGGTGCCGCAGTAAACGAGCGGATTGCCCAGATACCGTTCGTCGAAGAAGACGGCCCCGTTGACAGTGGGAATCCCCATCCGGTTCCCATAATCGCGAACTCCCGAGACAACTCCCTTCATCACCAGTTTGGGATGCAGCGTGCCTGGTGGAAGTGCATCGTAAGGGGTATCGGGCGGGGCAAAGCAGAATACGTCGGTGTTACAGATCGGTTTGGCACCAAGGCCTGTGCCGAGGGGATCTCGAATGACCCCACCGATCCCGGTGTTGGCACCACCGTACGGTTCGATTGCCGACGGATGATTGTGCGTTTCAACTTTGAAGCAGACGTTCTGGTGTTCGTCAAAGGTGACAATGCCCGCATTGTCCTTGAAAACGCTGACACACCAGTCGTCTTTGCCGAGTCGTTCTCGAATTTCGACGGTCGCTCCGAAGACGGTCTCTTTCAGCATGTTTTCGAAGACGCGTTCTCCCTTTTCGTCGCGGTAACGGATCCGCCCCTTCAGGGTCTTGTGCGAACAATGCTCGCTCCATGTCTGGGCAACCGATTCAAGTTCGATGTCAGTGGGGTCACGCTGTTGATCAACCCAGTGCTGCTTGATCGTCTGCATCTCCGCGAGGCTCAAGTAAAGCTGCCCATGCTTGCTGAGGTGCATCAAGGCTTCATCATTCATGTCACGGATCGGGACGGTGCGAAGTTGGAACCTGTATTCGGATCCGGCGCCGATCTGATCCATCTGCAGAGGACCATTAATGACACGTTCAATAGCGTCATTGGCAAGGACTCGCTTTGCAATGCGGTCCCGGTCAGCGCTGGCGATGTCTGAGGCAAACCAGTACTTGCGAGCGGTCGCCACTGTATCGACAGCAAAACCAAGATCGACGAGTGCCTTCTGAGTGCTCAGGGCAACATTGTCGGTCACTCCAGGCTTAAAGAGCACATTGACCAGTTGGCCGCCACCATTCGCTGACGGTGCGGCGGATTTGGAAATCGCGTGCGCTGTAAATGTCTCCGCGACCGGATCGACGAGCAGCATTCGGGCCGCACGTGCAACGTCAGCTTCATTCAGCGACGCTCCCTGCAGCAGGAATGACTTCGCGCTGGTGACCGCCTTGACAGAAGCGACACCGAGGGCGTGTGCTTCGCCGACAACTCGCAAGCCATCTCGATCAATCTCACCCGCCGCCGGTCGAATTTCCACTTCCCAAAGCATTCGAGTTCTCGTTCAATTCAAAGTGTTGAAAGCGAGTCCATTTTGCAGGGCTCGCCAAAAATGTGATTCTATTGCCTGTCAAAAGGCCGCGTTGAAAAGTCTCCAGATTCAATCAGGTTGATTGCGTCAGGATCAGTCCAATGCGGCACGTTGCTGCTGCCCATCCCTCAAAAGGTTCTGGATTTGTTCCGCGTTCCCTTCCAGTAAGGCCGTCTGGTATTTTCTTAATTGCTGTTGTAACGCCTCGATTCCTGCCGCGACATGCTGTGCGTTCTGCATCAGAATTCCGGTCCAAAGCTGGGGGTCTCCGGCGGCAATTCGCGTGGTGTCTCGAAACCCGGTCCCGGTCAACGGCCGGTTCTCAATCGACAGGGTCTGTGCCAAGGCTGCGGCCACCAGATGGGGCAGGTGGCTGGTCATGGCGAGTGCCTGATCATGCTCACTCGGCGACATCCGCGTTGTCCTCATGCCGACACCCTTCCACAACCGCTCCAGTCGAGTGACCATGGGATCAGGACTGGAGGCGAGGGGGGTTAACACGCACAGCCGCCCTTCGTAAAGCTGGGGATCCGCTGCTTCGAAACCTTGACGATGAGATCCGGCAATCGGGTGTGAACCGATGAAATTGGTAATGTCGGCCACGGCATCGCAGATCGGCTGCTTGACGCTTCCAGCGTCGGTCATCAACGTATCTGCCCGAACCGATCCGGCCGCTTGCCTGACACCGTCGGCGACTCGATCAACAGGAGTGCAGAAGACGATGACATCGGCACGTGCGGCGGCTTTGGTCAAGTCGGTAGAAACTTCGTCGATCAATCCGGCGACACGGGCGCGTTCCAGTCGAACGGCATCTCGCCCGACCCCGATGATGTGTTGAGCCACTCGACGATGTCGAAGCGCAGCCGCCAGCGATCCGCCAATCAGGCCGACCCCGACGATGACGACTGTATTCTCCAGCGGTTCTTGGAACGGCGGTTCGCTCATGCGATGCATTGTAGTCAGGAGCATCGCCAAACGAAATCATGCACACCGAAGTTCGGCCGGGATGTGCCGAACGCGGCCGGCGATGCTGTTCGGCGCGGGTCTCCTGACCCCGCCGAAACGCCCGACCGAAGGTCTCCTCTTTCAAACGGGACGCAACCCCATTCGAGGTAGAAGGCCCAAGACCTCGGCCAACCCAGGGTAGCCACGAAACGCGGCAACCCTGGGCTATAAGACGTAACTCCGTTGGAGTAACGACCGGGCAGTCGAATGTGACCAAGGGTGAAAACCAAGGGGCTGCACTCAAGAGGAGCCGGGCATGCCGGAGATCGCTGGGCGCCAGCCCACGGTTCGAACCGGACACTAGCGCGTTCCGGCTGATGGGTCAAACCGTGATCGGCGCTGGTCAAGAACGCCGCGCCGAACAATCGACAATGAACAATTGTCAGCTGGGGATTTCGCGAGGGCGAATCAAAAGTACCAGGACGACTGACGAAACGGCGGCACTGGCAAATACGCTGCAGATTCCGTAGAGCGGGACGTTGTTGTCGCTCATGATTCCGACTCCCCAATCCGCCAGACCTCCGCAACTGATGCTGACCAGATTCATGATTCCGTAGCCACTGGCTCGCAGTTCGGGGCGGACGATCTGGCAGAGGATCGGCATGTTATTCCCATCAAAGAATCCCCATCCGATTCCGAACAGAATGAGAAAGGCTACTGCAACCCAGAGTTGGTGGGTCAGCGGCGAGAACCCGACGCCAAAAATCGCGGGGACGATCAGCGATACACCAATTGCACTAACGTAGATTCGACCTCGGGCCGTCCGACGCATCCATCGGTCTGCCAGCCAGCCTCCCAGGACTGCTCCACAGATTGCTGCAAGCTGCCAGTAGAGAGTGGCCGAGACACCCGCCATCCCCTGCCCTATTCCAAACTCTTTCTTCAGGATCGCTGGCATCCAGTCACGGACGACCCAGCCTGCCATCGCCGGCAATGTGAAATAGAGCACCAGCAGGATGAAAGAACCGTTTTGACTCAATTCTTTCACAGTCGTAAGAACCGATGGACGGTTGGTGATGTCATTGGAGTCGACGGATCGTTGGGGATTCTGCAGCAGGAAAAAGAGAGGCAAGGCGTAAACGACGCCGATCAATCCGCATGCATAAAATGCCCAGCGCCAGCCGAGTGCCGGATGATCCGCGGCATAACCGCTGAAGCCGCCGATGATCACACCGGCGTAAATCCCCATCTGGTGCATTCCGACAGCACGTGATCGCGTGTCACCGACGTGATAGTCCGCAATCAATGCCAATGCCGCAGGAATGTAAAACGCTTCGCTGATCCCCATCAGAGCTCGCGTGATCAGAAGTTCTTCGTAGGTATGCACCATTCCCGTCATCAGAGTTACCAGCGACCAGACGAACAAGCTGGCCGCGATGACGTGGCGCCGACTGTATCGATCTGCGAGGTATCCGCCAATCGGGCTGAGGAATGCATAAACCCATTTGAACAGGGCGAGAATCGTTCCCCAACTCGCTTCCGTCAGTGGTGCTCCGCCATTGCCACCAAGATCGTGCATGACCGAAAACTTCATCGCCGCCAGCATCTGGCGATCAAGATAGTTCAGCAGAGCCACCGGAATCAACAATGCCACGACAAGCCATGCAGTTCGCATGGCTTTCGCCGCATCGGGCTCCAGAGGCTCTGCGCTGGTCATCAGATTTCACTACCGCGTGGTACCGCGAGCTCGCTCGACCTGCTGCTTTGCGGCACTGATGACCGCTTCGGCTGTAAAACCAAACTTCTTTTGCAGATGCTTGAGCGGTGCCGAAGCTCCGAACGAATGCATGCCGATCGAAGTTCCGTGCAAGCCGGTGTATCGATCCCAGCCGAACGTCGTTGCCATTTCGACCGAAACGCGCGCTGTGACCGATGACGGCAATACGGCTTCGCGATACTCAGGATGCTTGTGGCAGTAGTGTTCGAAGAGTTCGAAGGATGGGACGCTGACGACTCGAGCTTGAATCCCGTCGGCTTTCAATTGCTCCTGCGCATCCAAAGCCATTGAGACTTCGCTTCCCGATGCCAGCAGCAGGACATCAGGCTTACCGTTGGGGGCATCAGACAGCACATAGGCACCCTTGCGAAGACCATCCGCTGCGGCGTACTTCTGACGATCCAGTGTCGGGATCGCCTGACGAGTCAGGATCAGTGCGACTGGTTCGTGCTTCTGTTCCAGCGTGAACTTCCAGGCTTCCAAGACTTCGTTGGCGTCACCAGGTCGCAAGGTGATCAGGCCGGGAATAGCTCGCAGCGCCGCCAGATGTTCAACCGGTTGATGTGTCGGACCATCTTCACCGACCCCAATGGAATCGTGAGTGAAGACATAGATGACCGGGATTTCCATCAATGCAGAAAGTCGAATGGCAGGACGAACGTAGTCGCTGAAGACGAGGAACGTTCCACCGTAAGGTCGGACTTTGGAAACTGACATCCCGTTGAGAACAGCACCCATCGCATGTTCGCGAACGCCGAAGTGCATGTTTCGGCCAGAGAAGGAACTGGTCTGCATATCCCCTGCACCGGCAAACGTCAGCCGGGTCTTGTTCGATGGGGCCAGATCTGCCGATCCGCCGATGAGCCAAGGCACATTTTGAGCGATCGCGTTAAGGACTTGTCCCGAGGTGTCTCGCGTTGCTTTGCCTTTCGCATCTGGAGCAAACACGGGCAGGTTCTTATCCCAGCCTTCGGGCAATTCGCGGCGTTGCATCCGCTCGAGATTGTCGGCCTGGACGGGGAACTCTTGCTTGTATTGTGCGAATTTGGCGTTCCACGCTTGATGTTCTTCCCGACCTCGCTTGCCGATCCCGTCGGCAAAGTGTTCGTAGACTCCTTCAGGAACCAGGAACTTGGCGTCTTCTGGCCAGCCGTAGCCTCGCTTTGTCAGGCGGATTTCTTCATCACCCAGCGGCTCGCCGTGAGCCCCGCAGGTGTCTTGCTTGTTGGGTGAGCCGAAAGCAATGTGGCTATGAGCGATGATCAGCGTGGGCCGCTCGCTCGTCTTGTTCTGGAATTGCGTGAAGGCGTCGTCCAGCTGGCTCAGGTTGTTGGCATCGGCAACGTGCACCACGTTCCAGCCATAACCAGCAAACCGGGTTGCGACGTCATCGCTGAACGCGAGATCCGTTCCCCCTTCGATCGTGATGCGATTGCTGTCATAGACCCAGCAGAGGTTCGAGAGCTTCAAGTGCCCGGCCAGCGATGCGGCTTCGGTTGAGATCCCTTCCATCAGGCATCCGTCACCACAGATGGCATAGACATCGTGGTTAAACAGATCGAAACCTGGTCGCTTGTAGTTGGCAGCCGTCCACTTGGCGGCAATTGCCATCCCGACGCTGTTCGCGATCCCCTGGCCGAGCGGACCCGTGGTTGTTTCGACACCGCTGGTCCAGCGGTATTCAGGATGTCCCGGACATTTGCTGTCGAGTTGCCGAAACCGCTTGATATCTTCCAGAGGTACTGCCGGGGTCTCGAGCAGTTCGTAGTTCGCACCGACCGACTTCGTCTGTGTCAGATGCAGAACGGAGTACAGCAGCATCGAGGCATGACCCGCCGACAGCACAAATCGATCGCGGTTGAACCAAGTTGGATCGCTGGGGTCGTAGCACAGGAACCGTTGCCACAGCACATAGGCAATGGGAGCAATCCCCATGGGCGAGCCCGGGTGGCCCGATTCGGCCGCCTGGACCGCGTCCATGCTTAACGTACGGATGGTATTGATCGCCAGATTTTCAATCGGAGTTCCCGATGGATTCGACATTTCGCTTCTCTCTTCCTTACCGGTCTCAAGCCACACGGCACGGCCGTGCAGAAATTCATTTCTTCCCAATTTCAGGCCAACATCATTTCCGCCCGCCGCTTCCGCGTCTATTCACAAACACGTTCGAAAGCGAGATTCGCGGGGAAATGGTCGGCAATTCCGCCCGTTGGAACTGAGTGAAACTTCCAAAACAACCGTCAGCGTTCACCCATCAACTTCGGTCGATTCCTGGATAAGTCGTCAACATGGGCGGAAACATCAAGATTAGGCACAAACTCTGCGGCGCTCAAGCAACATGGGGTAGTTTGCCAGCAAAAGGAACCAGCCGGACACGGATGGTCAGAATTTGTGCTATTGACGGCAGTGATTGCCCTTCCCGATCGACAAACGGGTGATTCTCGTTTCGGCCGGGAGTTGTTCAGTTTCGAATTCTGATGTATTCGGATTCTTGTGGTTTCTTGTTCCTAAGTGCCTTTGTTGGAAATGGTTGCGGATATCTGGTGCGAAGTTTGACTCGCCGGAACGGGTGATTCGCATCTCATTGAATTTGGGGTGATTGCCTTCGATGTCAAATCACAAGGGAGGGCGAGGCTCCTGCCGAGCCGTGTGATCGAGTATTGGTGCCCTAATCCAATTCCGGTTCGGCAGGAGCCTCACCCTGAGTTTCAGGCGCATCTTTTAATCTTTTTGATTTGGAGCTGATACCTGAGT
>JBAWWJ010000087.1:0-29543 GCA_037146815.1 Planctomycetota bacterium | reverse complement strand
TTTAGTGCGCCCATGACGTATACAGCAAAAGAGTCGTGGTGATCGGCAATCCAGTAGTGTCCTAGCTTTGACTTGGGATCGAATCCGAACGACCCCGGCGATAAGCTGGGGTCCGTTCGTTTTCAGGAGTGCAATATGGGTTGGAATCACCTTTCAGTTCGTCTCGCCCTTGCGGCAGCTATGCTGTCCATCCCAACATTGGTGGACATCCTGTTCGCCATCACCTTCATTCACGACATCTTGAACTTTATTTTCATGGGGGCGCTTCTCTTGTCATTCGCAATGGCCATTTCTTCAGTGGGTATCTCGCTTATGTCAACACAAGATAAGAGATCTGTGATCGTGACGATTGCGATTGCCGTGGTGCCGTGGTGCCGTTTCTCGTTGTTGGAATGGGAGCCCTTCCAATTGCGGGAATCCTTCGGCCGTTTGTTGGATTAGATCCACTATGGTAATCGCCCACCTCCGCCTACCTGATTCTCTGGAAGCCGCGAAAGAGGGACACTCGACCTCCACAAAGCTAGGACACTACCGGCAATCCAGTCAACGTGAGTCACGAGATCACAGCGCACCAACCACCATGCCATGATTCTCGTGTCACATGAAAATCCAATGGAATAGCCGGCCCGTTGGCCTGATGGCCTTTCGCGGCAGACAGGTACGCGGAGCCGGACAAACTCACTTCGAGACCGATTCTTCAGGCTGAAGCCCAAGAGTCAGCCCCTTCTGCTGGATGAATGTCGCGTACAGGCAGAGTCCGACCAGTAGAATTGCCGCCAGGATCGTTCGCTCGTAATACATCAGTTCGATCCACGTCGGCCGAGTGATGCCCGGAACGTGATTCAGGCGGTCGAGAAGCGTGGAGGCGACCCACTTGTCGTCGGACAGACGATAGTTGGACGGCCGCAGAAAGGCCCGGACCCAATTCCAGTCGATTCCTTCAGGAACGCCGTAGATCTCCATCAATTCGATGGCATACGCGGTCGACTCCAATGATCCGGGCTGCGGAAGCCACGCTCCCCCGTCCCAATTCAGATAGGTCTTGAAGCCTCCTGCAAATTGAAAACCTCCGCCATCTGTTGTGTGGAGTCTCTTTAGAAGTTGATGGACTCGTTCTCGAAAGGGATCGCAGTCCATCGGATGTTTGACGACATCCAGCAGTTTTGTCGTGCAGAGCAGCTCTTTCAAAGTCACCACCGAATTCTCTGAATGGTAATATTCCAGAGTCGCGACCAGCCGCTGTGCCAGAAAATCCTGTTCGCGCGATGTCAGGTCGCCCTGCTCAACGGCCAGTCGAATGATCCAGTCAGACTGCTCAACGCTGGTGATGATTTGCGGCTTCAGACCAACCGGTGGTTCGTCGACAAGGAATCGCAGTTGCCGATGATAATCTTTCAGTTTGCTCGTTTGATCCTTTGCGAGCAAACCGAGCCGCACGCCGGTTCCCAGGATGAACGGGTTCTGAGAACCGGCGACTTCCTGAGCGAATAACTGGCGAGGTCGAGTCAGATCCAGGTCAGCCTGAGAACGTTGAGCCCAATCTGCGACAATTCCCCATCGCTCCCAACTGACTGTCTGGTACGGAGCATGATCGAAGCCCTCGATGTATGACCTGATCCGAGTCTGAGTCGCCGGCCAGATCGTGGAACTCGCCATCCATCCCACGAGTGGAAGGACGATAAATCCGGTTACCAGTGTTAGTGGCCATAGCGACGCCTTTCGGAGATCTTTCGACGGGCGATGAAAGCGTCCGATCTCCAACAGCAGGAATGCACCACCAATGAAAACAGCGGCAATTAACGACTGATCGAGAAAATGAATCTCGCGGGAACCGATTTCAGGGAATGCCGCCAACTGGCCGAGGAACATCAGGCCCATTCCGCACGATTCTCCGACAATGTAGCGATTTCCAAGGCCCCGCTTTGCCAGTGAGGCCAGCACAAACAGCAGGATGCCGAACGAGATGATGTATGCCAGAAACAAGATCCAGGTCGCTCCGACCAGCGCCAGTCCCAGACTGACAACGAATACTCCCAGTGCTCCCCATTTGTTGTCGCGCCACCATTGATGAATCGCTTCCTGCGCCGGCAACGGCGATCCCACGGTTTCATCAGCAGTTGTCCGGATGCTTCCGATCTTCAAGAGAGTCAGGGTGGTCGCACCGATCAGAAAGAACAGACTGATTGCCGGAAACGCCAGTAAACCCAGGCATTTCCCGACAAACCCCACGGGACCGACATTTGTCGCATTGCATCCAGAGAGGACCGCCAGCGGCAGATATGCGGCCGCACTTCTTAACAGCCACGATCCGCCAGCCAGGGGATCGTCTACGCGTCTTTGGCTGGCCACGTGAAGCCGCGCCAAAACGCCCGCCTCAAATCGACCGGCATCAGCACAATACGGACGCAGCAGCGTTCTCAAGTCCTCTTCGGAAACCAGATTCACAGCCATAGCAACATCCTTCCGATCTGAGGGAACGAAGTGTCACCATCGACCAGACGCTTCAGTCTGAGACGCGCCTGGTAGAGTCGCCCTTCGACCGTTTTGACAGAAACAGACAGCAAGGCTGCAACCTGCTTGACGCTGGTTTCTTCGAGATAGTGCATGTAAATCACCTGACGTTGTCCATCCGGCAACTTTTCCATCGCCTTTCGCAAGACCGCTACCCGCTCGGCGATTTCCGATGACGGCAGGGGGGCGGTGACAGATTCCACAATCGCAGGGTCAAGCGTCACTGTCCGTCCCCGTTGACGCTGCCGCTTCCGAGCCCAGTTCCGATACAGGTTGAGGGCCACGCCGCGCAGCCAGCGCCCGAAAACTTCCGGCTGATTCCAATCTCCACGACAGGACTCACGGTTCAGCCATGCTTCCGCAAAGCTGTCCTCCGCAATTTCAGTCGCGTCGCCCCAGGGTGCCCCCCACGAGGCAATCAGCCCGATGAGTGGTCCGCGATAGGCGTTAATGAAGTCGGTCAGATCCAAAAGGTTTCTCCCCTCACTGAGGAAGTGTCTCAAGTGAGGCCAATCCCACAAATTCTTTCCGGAAAATTTTCCAGGAGGATGGTTCTACCACACGCCTGGACAGAAAAGAGGCTGTACAGCCGTTTAACAATTGACGTCCTCCAGCCTTTCACTGGGCAGAACGATGGCCTTCCTGTATTTTTGCAATCCGAACTGAATGCCTGCCATCTGCAGGTCTGCTCCGACTCCCTTCGACTGAGATGACCAACGATCTGATGAACGACAATGCCTGCAATCACATGCTGTCAGAGGGAGATGCGCCGAGCATGCCGCTGGTCGTTCTGAAACTTGGTGGAAGTCTGCTGAAGTGCACCGATCTGGCCGATCGGATGCGATCGCTGATAGCAACTCTTCGACCGCAGCGGATTTTGATTGTTGTTGGTGGTGGGGATGCGGCTGATGTCGTCAGGGACTGGAGTGATCGCTTTTCACTCTCTGAAGAGATGGCGCACTGGCTGGCAATTCGCTCGTTGTCGCTGACCCGCGGGCTCGTGAAAGAATTACTGCCCGAATGTGAAGAAGTCGAGACCCCGTCGGCCGCTGCCGAAGTCTGGATCGACCAGCAGCGTCCTGTGCTTCTGAAACTGGAATCGTATCTGCGACAGGCAGAGGTCAACGAGCCAAGCCCATTGCCTCACACCTGGGATGTCACGAGTGATTCAATTGCTGCGTGGGTCGCGACGCAATGGGGTGCAGATCAACTCATCCTGCTCAAATCCATCGAACTCCCTGACGGAATGGACCTGCAGCAAGCCGAAGCCACCGGATTGGTCGATCGCTACTTTCCAATCATCGCACAGAAGGTGAATCAGATCTGCTGGTGTCATTTACTCACGGATCGTGTCAACGTACTGGATTGGCAAACGCACACGGGCCAATAGGCAGACGATTGCTGAGTGGGCACAACGAAGGACACGAAGTGCACGAAGGAATCAGAGAACGAAACGCTGGATTCCCGCTTTGACTCTGGTGTTTTTGACGTGGGTGAGGAGCCTAATCGTGATACCAGCCAGTTTCATGTAGGTCAGCAGTTGGACCTCATGAATCCCTTTGATTCCAGCAACCCCGAGCCGAGGAATCGGTGAACTTCGATGGCACACCCGATCACGCAATTAGAAAGTTCGTCGAATTCCATCTTCGTGCTCTTCGTGTCCTTGTATGTTGCCGAAACGAAGTAAACGAAGTGCAATGGAGTCCGTGAAGCCTGCGGCTTTGAGCGCAAGCGAAAAGCCGCAGGCTTCACGGAGCGCGGTAGATCGATCGTGCCCTGGTGCTTCGTGGTGAATTCCTATCACTCTCCACTGCCAACGGAAAAATGCTTCCCGGCGTACTGAAGCCATTTCCGCCAGTTGTGCAATCATTGACCGACATAACGCGACGTTGGGTGCGGAATTGACGAGGCCAAGGAGGTGTCACGCCTCGCCTGTAAATTTTATTTTCTCCGCAACCGATTACCATAAAACGTGTTGCAACTCAAAATGAAAATCCGGGGTTGCCTCGGGTGCAATAATTGCATGGCGGGCTAGTCGGCAGGCGGAAGTAATCACGCTTCAAGGAGGAACAGCCATGTTGGTACTGACTCGGGGTCTCAAACAACAGATCATGATTGATGGTGGCCTGGTCACTGTCACGGTCCTCGAAATCCGTGGTGGCCGGGTGCGACTGGGGATCGAAGCCCCCCGCGGAATTGAAGTGCGGCGGCGCGAATTGGACGATGCTCCGCTCGCTGAGCCTGAACCAGCGCTATCGACTTAAGCGGAACGCGGCTCTCAGATTCAGGTATGTCATTCCTCGGCACCGTTTTTGTCGGGCGCGTCGTTCGTTGAATTCTCCGAACGACGTCAACGTTTGACATGACGCAGCTTTTCGTTCGCGCCCAGTTGTCATAAAGATTCACTGCGCTGCAGAGGTGATCGCGTTGCCTCCAAAGATGACCGCTTTGCATCATTGCAGCGTAAGGTGCGAACTGTGGTTTTCGTGTGGACTTGTCGCGGAACAGTCAAACAGCATACGTCCCGTGAATGCGTGCGTATGCCCGAGTGCTTGACAGACGGCGATCCTATCCATACTTTTTGATCAGTCCACGCGGGCTCGTCGTTGTGAAGCGTGATACTGCCGACTCTCATGAAAGAGAACCCAGATGACTGAACCTGTGGGATCGCTTGGTCGACGTGAGTTTCTTCAATCGACAACCATTGCAGCGGCGGCCGCGATGGCACCTGTTCTCTTCAACAACATCTCGGCGCAAGAAAGTCCGAGTCAGGAGTTGACGGCCGGGGTGATCGGAACCGGTCGCGGAATGGCTCACGCGAATGCTGTGCTGAACGCCCAGGGAATCAAGCTCAACTACGTTTGCGATGTCGATCAGAAGCGACTCGATCTGGCGATGAAAACCGTCACCGGTAAAGGGGCCAAGGCACAGGGGATCACAGACTTCCGACGGATGCTCGACGATACGAAGCTGGACGTTGTCTTTGTTGCGACCTGTAACCATTGGCACGCTCCCGCAACGATTCTGGCTTGTTCGGCTGGAAAGCATGTCTACGTGGAAAAGCCGGGGAGCCACAACGCTCGCGAAGGCGAATTGATGGTCATTGCGGCACGGAAGAACAAACGAGTGGTCCAGATGGGCAATCAGCGTCGCACATGGCCAGCCATTCGCGAAGCCATTGGAAAGCTGCATGAAGGTGCGATTGGTAAAGTCCTCTTCGCCCGGTGCTGGTACGACGCCAATCGTCCAAGCATCGGGAAGGGCAAACCCGTACCTGTTCCAGAAACTCTCGATTACACGATGTGGCAGGGACCGGCCCCTGATCGACCTTACGTCGACAATCTTGTTCACTACAACTGGCACTGGCGCTGGCACTGGGGTGGTGGCGAACTGGCCAACAATGGCATCCATTCACTGGATGTTGCCCGCTGGGGTCTGGGAGTCGATTACCCGACTCAGGTCAGTTTCCTGGGGGGCCGATACCACTTCGATGACGATCAGGAGACTCCCGATACAGGGACAGCCATGTTCCAGTTCGGCGACAAGGGCTGTTCCTGGGAAGTCAGTAGCTGTCACCCGCGCCGCGAAGAAAAGCACAGCATGGTGATCTTCTACGGGACGGAAGGGACCCTGCACATCATTGATCCTGGCTACAAAATCTACAATTTGAAGGGCGAAGAGGTCGCGAAGGGAACCGGTGCGGGCGGGGAACAGCAGCACATCGACAATTTCCTGGAATGTATCCGCACAGGAAAGTCGCCCAATTCAGAAATCGAAGAGGGACAGAAGAGCACTCTGCTCTGTCACCTCGGAAACATCTCGTACAAACTCGGCAGGATGGTCAAGTTCGATCCGGTTGCCCGCAAGGTTGTCGGCGACAAGGACGCAGAAGCGTTGTGGGGCCGCGAATACCGGAAGGGTTGGGAACCGATTGTCTGATCAGTCGAAGTGACTTCGCGCCGGGGCAATTACGTGGTCGAAGCGGAGTCCGTCGCATCGAAGAGGAGACCTTCGGTCGGGGGGGCGGCGGGGTCAGGAGACCCGCGCCGAACGTCGAACTGAGCCCAAGGCGACGTCGACTATCGGTAGATCCATTTCGGATCGCCATCCAATTCGATTTCGGCTTCCTTCTGCAGGAAGCGATCTCCGCGTCGGATGTATTTCGAAATGATCGTTTTCGTCAGGATCGCGGGCTTTCCGTCAGGCCCCTCGATCTTTCGGTACCCGTTCGAAAAACCTGTCATGTACACCGTATAGCGATCGGCTTCCGGGTCAATGCCGCGCCACATCGCCACACCCATAATGCCAGGACTCTGCACACCGTCTTCAGCCGCCTCTGGAAGAGGGCCGACCACACTGACGGAACTCTTGTAATTCGCTTTTTCCCGCTTGTTGATCGCCACCAGCGCTTCAGGAATGACCTGGTCCTGATGTTCTTCATGACGATCATTATCCGTGATCACCAGCGTGAATTCGGGAATGAACAGCGGAGGACTGACGGGTTCATCAAACTGATTCTCCGGGGCATTCTCCGCGACGCGATGCTCGACCTTTTTGGGGACGGCCCGGTAGGTGATGTACCGAACATACTCCAGTTTTTTCGTTCCCGTCGCGGGATCGGTCAACTCGATCGGTATCATCCGCATCGGCTTCATGTAGACATCCAGCGTCCAGACGCTGTGCTGGCTGAGATCTTCTTCCGTCGGGACAGGGGGAATGACCTGGATTTCGTTGCGACGTGGCGATTGGGCTTCGACGGAGCTGGGAACGACTGCTCCCAGAATTCCGAGCGTCATCAATGCTGGAGCGAGACGATACGAAAGCCTGACCATGATGCACGATTCCTGAAACTTTTGGCGGGATGACGTTCCCGTGTCCGACCTCGAAAACCACGTCAACCGGTTTTTACCCGGAGCTGACAGGATCTATACGTACGATATTGGGCTCGACCGGGCTCGGTCAACTGCGCCTTGTCAATTCATGTCCAGGCCCGTCAACAGTTTTTCGATGGCGTCGGCTCGATGGGCCACTTCGAGGACGCTACGGCGAATTTCTTCCGGATCGACAGTCGCCCGTGGATAGTTGTCGACCATCAGAAACTTCGCCTCTCCATCAATCTCGGCGATTGCCAGCGCCCCGTGCAGAATTTCGGAGTTCAGCCTCAAGGCCGTTTCAAAGTAAACCGACTGCGCGCTACAGCAGACGCTGGAGATCCTCAACGTCCGATCCACCGCCGCATGGGAACTCGGTTCAACCATTACCGTCTGTCGACGACCATCGCTGAACTGCAGAAAGACATGAAATAAATTTCCGGTTCGTGACCATTTCACGCCGGGTTGATGCGCAAATGCCGAATGCATCAATTGGTCAAGATCTTCCGATTCTCCCAGAACTGCGGACAGTAACTGAGCAGCCTCGACACCGGAACGAGGCCGGTTGCCGCTCACCTTGGACAGCAACTGCTGCAGGCATTCTGACATTTCCAGCGGAATGTGTGGGACATGATTCCTGAGGCTGGGCAAAGGGAGGTTGGTGACCTGATAGATCAGTTCCGACAGGACAGGTGACGAATACGGCAATCGGCCTGTGAGCAGATAGAAATAGCAGACCCCCAGTGCATACACGTCACTGGAAGTTGTCGCTTCCGACATCTGAAACAGTTCCGGCGCCATGAATGGAGGGGTACCGACAACTTCCACGTGTGCGCCGCTCGTCGAGTTCAGCGCATCGGAGTCTAGAGCGACTCGCTTGGCAAGCCCGAAGTCTGTGATCTTGGGAACGCCAAGATGAGTCAACATGACATTATCGGGCTTCAGATCGCGGTGCAGAATCCCCGCCATGTGGGCGGCGGCAAGTCCTTCCGCGATGCGAAGTGCCAGCGATGTCGCACGAACAGGATCCTGTGGTCCATCCTCTTCCACCAACCCTCGCAGGGACTGCCCCGCAACAAACTCCATCTCCAGGAAGTGGTAGCCTCGATCTTCGCCAATGGCGTGGATGGTAACGATATTGGGATGATTCAGCGCCGCTGCAGCACGTCCTTCATTCGCAAATCGCTCAACGTACGCCGGGTCGCTTTCGACCAGCTGCGGAGGCAGGATTTTCAAGGCGCAATTGCGGTGCAGATCAATATGATGAGCCAGATAGACTCGCCCCATGGCCCCCGTCCCCAGCAGTGCCTTGCATTGATAGCTGTCTATCTGCTGTCCGATCAATTGATCGACGCTTGAAGCCATGGAAGCCCGCGGTGCCGACTTGGCCGGGGAGTTGGCAACTCGTGGCGAGACAAGCTGTGTCTCACTGATTTGAGTAATGTTGGGCGAGCAGGGTTGGCCACACTCAGGACAGGTCGTCGCATCCCGGGCAATTGAGAACTGACAAGTGGGACAAAAGACTGCGGCAAACATTTCAGAGTTTGATCGCAGGTTGCCGGGTTGATTCATGACAATGGGCTTCAGATGTAGGAACGTATCGTTCGGGTCTATGATATCACCTGTTCCACCTGTCAGCATCCCGGAAAATCACCCACTGCTCCTGATTCGTTGTTCGACGGAAAATCTTATCAACAATTTTTAAATCGTCGAAAAACTGTTCCGAAATGCTATCGACCTGGGCCGCTACCTCAATTCTTGCGTTCCCGTTTACTTTCGACGAATCCTGTTGATTCGTATCGGGAGTGGGTATAACGCCATGGCTTAAACCAATGACTGAATGCGGTCGTCCACTTAACGTATGTGTGAAAGGTCTCTTGGGCCATGTCCACAGAAACAGTGTCGCTGACGGTGGGAGTCCCTCGAGAATCATATGCTGGCGAGCGACGCGTAGCGCTGATTCCCGGTTCGCTGGCCCCTCTCAAAAAAGCGGGCCTCGCAGTTGTCGTAGAAACCGGCGCCGGCATCGAAGCAGGGTTCGCCGACGAAGAATACGTGGCTGCAGGAGGACAAATCGCGTCCCGCAGCGATCTGTTTGCCACGGCAAACATTATTTTGCAGGTCCGTGCGGCGGGTGCCAATCGAGTCGCCGGACTTCCCGATCTGGCACTCTTCCGTCCCGGGCAGTGGTTAATTGGCATGTGTGATCCATTCACCGATCCTGCCCTGATGGCAGATCTGGCTGCCAGACAAGTTTCGTGTTTCGCCATGGAGTTAATCCCGCGAATCACACGAGCCCAGAGTATGGATGTCCTGTCATCCATGGCTTCGATCGCCGGTTATAAAGCCGTTCTGATGGCGGCCGAACGTCTGCCCCGGCTGTTTCCGATGATGATGACCGCGGCTGGAACAATTTCGCCCGCGAAAGTCTTCATCATGGGAGTCGGTGTCGCCGGCCTGCAGGCGATTGCCACCGCACGACGACTCGGGGCGGTAGTCAAAGCGTATGACATTCGCCCCGCCGTTAAGGACGAAGTACTGAGCCTCGGTGCCAAATTCGTCGAACTGGATCTAAAAACAGAGAACGCCGCGGGGGCGGGCGGCTATGCGAAAGAAATGGATGAAGACTTTTATCGCCGCCAGCGAGAACTGCTGACGCAAGTGGTCAGTGAAAGTGATGTCGTGATCACCACTGCTGCAGTCCCAGGCAAAAAGGCGCCGATGCTGGTCACAGCAGACATGGTCCGACGGATGCCGAAACGTGGAATGGTTATTGATCTGGCCGCTGAGCAGGGTGGCAACTGCGAATTGACGCGACCGAATGAGACCATCGTCGAGAACGGTGTCAGCATCGTGGGATGCGTCAATCTCCCTTCAACGGTTCCGTTTCATGCCAGCCAGATGTACGCCAGAAATGTGTCGACGTTCTTGTTATCGCAAGTGAAAAATGGACAACTCGCGTTGAACCGTAACGATGCGATCGTCACCGACATCCTGGTGACACATGAAGGACAGGTCGTTCATTCGCGGATTCGCGAAATTCTGGGGCTGCCCGCGTTACCGGCTCAAACGGAGTCGACTGGCCCCACGGCGACCGCTGGCAGTTCCTGATTCACTACCGGGGGTACTTGATCTGTCGGTTGATTCACTGCGTCTTGCTCCTGACAGGAGAATTCCGATGCCCATGTTTGAAAACCTGATGATAATGGCCGTCGATATGTCTGCGGTTTCGCCGGTTCGACTGCTGACAATCTTTGTGCTCGGCATCTATATCGGAGTGGAAGTGATCGCCAAGATTCCTCCCACGCTGCACACTCCGCTGATGTCGGGATCAAACGCCATTTCAGGGATCACCCTGATCGGTGCCATACTGTCGGCCGGACAGGGAAACGTCGTCACGATGAAGATCCTGGGAGGGATTGCAGTCGCTTTCGCCATGATCAACGTGGTAGGGGGATTCCTGGTTACCCATCGCATGCTGGGAATGTTCCAGAAGAAGAAATAGATCAGCCTTTTTAATGCGACATGATTTCGGGCCGTGAGGATGGGGATTCAAGACGAGGACGGTTGATATGATCTCCGCGGAATTGATTGATCTGGCCTATCTGGTGGCTTCGGTGCTGTTCATCATGGCGTTGAAGGGATTGACGCACCCCCGCTACGCCGTGCGCGGCAATTTGTACGGGGCAATCGGGATGTTGATCGCCACCGTCGCCACGATGCTGGCCGCGGATCTCGACTTCACCTGGATCATCATCGGGATGGTTGTCGGAACTGCCGCCGGAATCTGGTACGCGGTCAAAACCAAAATGACCGCAATGCCCCAACTCGTCGCGTTGCTGAACGGATATGGCGGAGGCTCGTCGTTACTGGTGGCCGGGGTCGAACTGGCGATGCGTCCCGATACACCGCCGATGGAACTGATCGCGACCGCGGCATCGGGACTGATCGGCGCTGTCACCTTTTCGGGAAGCTTTGTCGCCTATGCCAAGCTGGAAGAGATGAAGATTGCCCGAGACCTGCGATTGCCCGGCCAGCAGGCGATCAATGGGTTGCTCGTCGTACTCTGCCTCGCAGCATCTGTCGGACTGTATCTGCAACCGCACTGGATTGCTCTTTATTGGCTGATCGTCGTTCTCAGCCTGGTTTTGGGCTTCTTCCTTGTGATCGGTATCGGCGGTGCTGACATGCCTGTCGTGATTTCGCTGTTGAATTCGTACTCAGGCATGGCCGCAGCAGCGACAGGATTCGTCCTGAGTAATAACGTGCTGATTATTTCCGGAGCACTCGTCGGCGCCTCGGGAATCATCCTGACTCAAATCATGTGCGTCGCCATGAACCGGTCGTTGTCGAATGTTCTGTTTGGGGCTTCGGGAGGGGGTAGCGCCGCATTCTCCAAGCAGGAGGTCGATGCTGTCTATGCCACGGTAAAATCGACGTCGCCCGAAGAAGTCGCGATGATGCTGGAAGTTGCCAGCCGAGTCGTCATCATTCCAGGCTACGGAATGGCAGTCTCGCAGGCTCAGCATGCGGTGAGTGATTTGACCGAAGCGCTGATGGAACGGCAGATCACCGTAGAATTCGGCATTCATCCGGTGGCAGGACGAATGCCCGGTCACATGAATGTGCTGCTCGCCGAAGCGGATATCCCCTATGAACTGCTCAAGGAGATGGATGAGATCAATTCGACGATGGAGCAATGCGATGTTGCCATCGTGCTGGGGGCCAATGATGTGGTGAACCCCGTGGCCCGGCAGGCATCCAACAGTCCGATCGCCGGGATGCCGATTATCAATGTCGACAAGGCACGGACGGTCATCATCATCAAACGGAGCCTGAGTCCCGGATTCGCCCAGATCCCGAATCCACTATTCGCTGCCGAAAACTCGCTGATGCTTTACGGCGACGGACGACATGCGATCGTCGAAATCCTCAATGCACTCCAGGGAAAATGAGCTGGATCAGTCAGCGATCGCTCATGCGGTCAGCTGGATCTGATACCCTCGTTTACTTTGCTGAGACGGGCGTGTTTTTGACGAATGCCAGCAGTCGCTTGGTCAAATCGTTCTCGAAGTCGGTGAGATCTTTTGCGATCAGTCCATGTGCAGCGAGTTGGCCACTGTCGGGGTAATCAACGACGACAAGCGTGCTTTTTGGCAGGACGGATGTGAGTCCCTTGGATTCACTCACGGCTTCGGAGCGTTGTTTCACAGCCGCAACGACAAAGGGAGGGCACTCGTCGGGATTCTTCCGGGCGTGTTGCAACGGCGATGCTTCGTTGAGTGTTTTCGGATCGTCACCGAAGGCTTCCGCGATCATTTTTCGCACCGCCAGACTTCGCGTCGACGTCAGGTCGTAGCTGGCCGTGTCAATTGCCATGACACCAGCCAAAGCTGACTTTGGGGAAAGATGATGGGTTTGCAGGTAATTTGGTGCGGTGGCGACTAAGGCGACAAGGTGAGCTCCCGCCGAATGTCCCAGCAGAAAGACTCGCTTCGGATCACCACCATATTTGGCGATATTGTTGTGAACCCATGCGACCCCTGCCGCGACGTCTTCGACATGCGCCGGATGAACCACGGCAGGAGTCAGTCGATAGTCCAGACCAACCACGACCAAATCGGCTTTGGCCCACGTCTGGCAGAGATTGATCCCGGCGCGATTGTCTTTGTCTCCATTTCGCCATCCGCCACCGTGAACCCAGATCACAACCGGCAAGGATTGGCTTTTGGCATCCGCAGCGGCACGGTAAACATTCAAGGACTGCTTCGCGTCTTTGCCGTATTGAACGGCAACAGGTTCTGCGGCGTCGGCCGTCGTGCTGATGACTAAGCCGCAGAGTACCGACAAGGGCAACCAATATCGCATCGTTACATCCTCCAAGGAATGCTCATTCCGCTGTCACGGAATCCTTTACTATCGCGACTCTCGCTGGTGTTTCTGGAAGAAGTCCCACATCAGGTCGTTGGCTGAGATATCTTTCGTGGACTTGCCTGTCAGGCTGACATACGATTTGTGCCCTGGCCATGTGTGGCCACCACCTTCAATCTCAATCAGGATGACTTCCGTATCGTCTTTACCAGGCCCATAGGTCTTTTGCAAAACGGTAGTGCCGTCGTTGTTCTTGTCCGGGAAGTCGGTGATCGTCGGCTCTTCAGGACACTCGTCGATCTTTCGCCAGATCTCGATGGATTCTTCGACCGACTTGAACGTCAGAAACTTGGGGGTGCTCTTGTTCGGTCCATCGAACGGCACAATGCCGTCAGACTTACCGTGAAAATGCATGACCGATACGGGACGATTCGGATTGGCGTCATCGATCGCCATCGCCCCGGCGACGGGTGCAATGGCAGCGATTCGGTCAGAGAGTTCTGCCGCCAATCGATAGCACATCATGCCGCCGTTGGAGATACCAGTGGCATAGACCTGTCTGTTGTCGACATTGATCACGGTGGCGAGGTCATCGAGCAGGTTTGCGACATACTTCACATCGTCGGCACTTCTCTCGGCCAGTTTGCCCTTCCGTCCTCCGGCATTCCAGGTCCGGAAGATTCCCGTTCCTGTACCATTGGGGTAAACCGCAATGAAGCCCGCCTCCTCAGACTTTTGGTTGAGGCCAGTCAAACGGACCGTGATGTCGGCATTGGTCCCTGCTCCGTGGAAAATCAGGACAACCGGCGTGGGACGGTCCTGGTCATAGTTCAGCGGAACATGGACGAGGTAACTGCGTTGCCGCTCATCGACGGTGAGTTTGCAGGTGTGGTTGCCAGGTCCGAGCGGATCGGCTCCCAAAACAGACAGCAGCAACAAGGTTTGAAGAAGCGTCATGGAAGATCCATTATTCTTTGCTCTGGTACTTCTTGAGTTCTGATGGCAACGGAGGAGAGACCCCAGGGGGTGGACCATGCCGGAAACTTGGGTCAGGCGTGCCGCGGAAGAATCGGGGCACAAACGGGAATTCATCCGTCACAACATAGTAGTACGTTCCGTCTGGAAACTCTGGAGTCGGACCGATTCGCCCGTTGCACTCATCCAGATCGCCGTGTTCCGGCACATATTCAAAATCCTCCACAAACATACCATCAACCCGACCTTTTGGCCCATCCTTCCGTTTTCCGAGTCTCAACCGATAACTCGAACGAAGTCGACGAGTTTTGCTCTTCAGGTCTGTGGGATCTCCCGGACACTCGGGACCGTAAATCGGGAATCCATCGGCTGCATATCCCAGTAAGTGCAGCGGACTGTCTGGTGCAGCGGAGGCGAGTTTCCAAAGCAAGCCGGTTGGCAGTCAGTGGTAGTGATACGCACCGCGCCCCTGGGTGTGTGCCCGGTTGCAATCAATGCCGAGTGCGACAGAATTGGCCGGGTGAAGGACCTCGAATTGCCAACCACTGTTTCCGTCAGCATTCCAGAACGGGCCAGAGGGATCAAATGGCACGCCATTCACGGCCACTCCAAACAACCACATCAAGAGTGGAACCGACTTTTCAGCAGCAACCGGAGCGAGTGGCATTTCCAGTTTGAGTTTCTGCGGACGCATCGGAACCGGATCGTGCCAGTTCGGAAAATCCCCAGTCACATGATCGGGAAGGCCATTGGCAGTAACCAACCTCTTTCCATTGTCTGTAACCATGGAAACATCGGAGGATTCACGCTTTCCTGAGTCGGCCAGGGCCCACGCTGTTGCAGCAACGGTCGCGGGAACGGCGACGGCACCAGCAATCAAAGTTCGACGGTCGATTTTCATGAGCGATCCCGTGATGAATTCAATCGCCTTCGATTCGCCAACCAGCAACATGCCACGTCGCCGCTCGAAATGATCGCTGCGTTAGCCGCCCTCGGATTCTCGGTAAGTCGGTTCGCCATTTTTGCAACCGAAGTGCATCCATACACCCGCGCCGAGATGGTATACCGTAGCGTCAAAATCTGCGAGATCGTCGGGTGATTGGAGAAGTAGCGACCAAAATGCTGCGGCAATCGTCGTCTGCGTCTCTTGGTCTGGCCCGTCGGGGCTGAATACAAGTCCAGTACGTCCGTAATCGTCCGTACACAGGAATGGAATGCCGACGGAAGATCCGACCGCAACTGCCACGAAGCCGGCCTCGAGTAGAGACTTCTCTGCCTCTGCGGGGTGGGGAGTGAAGTCGAACACAAACGGTAACCGAGCACGGACCCAGGCGGCGTCGTACTGAAACTCGATCGGACGCAAAAGTATCGCAGGCCGCTCGCAGACGACATCGCAAAGGTGGAAGCCACTCGAAAAACCGTCGCCGTCCAACTCGACTGCCACGGGAACAAACGTGAATTCACCGTGACTCGCCGGTTTCCCGAAGACATTCTGGAGTTTGCCGAATTCGACTCTGCCCCACCAGCAGTTGGTTCTGCGCCAATCTGGTGGAACCGCGCTCAGTCCTATTCGGGTCCAATGATTTTACCAGACGAGATCGACTTCGTTGTCGAGCCTCCTGTAGGGAACCTGTTTCATTGGGCTGTTGTTCTTCTCCTGGCGATTCTCTCTGCGTACTTGATACTTTTGACGCCGCAACATCGAACGAGGCGGGATGTTCAGTGAACGGATTCTTGCAGTCCCTCCACGGTCTGTACGCCGCCGCTCGCGCGTGGATTTCGCAAGCGCCCTCGACATTCCGCGCTGCCACGAACAGAATAGACTGCTGGGATGTTGGGCAAACTGCAGAGAATTGTTCAACGGCTGAGCGAACATCATGTGGTCACGGAAGGAAATTCTCATGCGAACAGTGGCGCTATTGTCGTGTCTGTTCCTGTTGGCGGTTTCGACAAACGGTCTGTGTCAGGATGCCGATTTCAAGGCGAGCGACGATCAGGATGAGCGGGTCCAGCGGATTGTCGAAGAACGTCGACGCCGTGAAGAAGCGGCGGCCCGGATTCCGACTTCCACAGATGGGGGGACGACGGTCGAGCCTGAAATCCTGGAACCGATCCTCGACAAGACTCTCGGTCTTCGATTCGAGGAACGTGACGCTTATTTTCGCATCCTGGAACTCGCTCGCCAGACCCCTCTGACTGAGCAGCAAGCCTTGGCCAGGGACTTTCGCGAAGCCCGCCGCTTGAGTAACCCGCGTCATTCCAAACGCAAACCGGAACTGTTTCCGGCGCTCGTGGATGTGATCAACAACCCCGATATTTACCGTGGTCGGCCTGTTTCACTGCACGGAGTACTGCGAAAACTGACGAAGTTCGATCCAGGCAAGAACAGTCGCAACATCGGCGAAGTGTACGAAGGCTGGATCTATACCGACGACAGTCACGCCAAAACCGTGAAAAACGAGAAGGGAAAACGCCGGAATGAACCGGGTGCAACCAGCCACGACGACGAACTGGAGGATGTCATTGTCCCAACCGTTGTCGTTTTTCAGGGTAAGCCCGAGGGACTGAATGTCGGTGGGGATATTGCCGAGGAAGTCCGTTTCACGGGTTACTTCTTCAAGCTCTATCAATATGAATCACAGGATCGATTTGCGGTTGCGCCATTGTTTTTGGCAGGAGCGGTTGAATGGCGCAAGGGCCCCGAACGGTATAAGGCTCAAGTGCTAGGACCTGAAGTCTACCTGCTGGTGACGTTGGTGTTTGTCGTCGTCGCGTTTGTCTGGTGGCAGGGAAATCGTCGCGAAATGGCCAGTGCGATTCATCCACACGAAGCCGATTTCAAGCAGTTCCCCCCACTGGAATTGCCGCGATCGACAACGCCACACGATGCCAATTTCAATTTGAAAGAAACTCACGACGAATAACCACCCGGCTTCTGGTCTTCAGAGCTGCGGGCTTGGCTCCGTCGGTGGAGACTGATCAGTGCCGTCTTTGGTCCTGTCAACATTGCGAACTGTCCCGCGGTTTGATTTCAATGTCTGCAGCATCTGCTTGAGTCGCTGATCGACCTGACCGTGGAATGACTGTGGATCGTCGACTGTTCCCGCAGACAGACCGCTGAAAAGTTCCAGGATCTCGTCGATCTGGCGGACAGGCCAGATGTGGAATTGCCCCTGGCGGATTGCATCGACGACGTCATGACGCAGGATAAGATTTCGAGTGTTGTTGGCAGGGATGCAAACTCCCTGCTGCCCTGAAAGTCCTCGATCACGACAGATATCAAAAAAGCCTTCAATCTTCTCGTTAACGCCACCAATGGCCTGAATCTCTCCGCGCTGGTTGATGGAACCTGTCAACGCCAGATCCTGGCGAAGGGGGATTTCACCAATCGCACTCAGCAGGCACAGCAGTTCGGCCGCCGAGGCACTGTCTCCGTCGATTCCGCCGTAACTCTGCTCCATCGCCAGGCTGGCCGAAAGTGCCAGTGGATGGCGTCGGGCGTATTGTGAACGGAGATATCCTTCCAGAATCAGCATCCCCTTGTCGAAACTTTTTCCGCTCAAGCGACTTTCACGCTCAATATTGATGACCCCCGCAGCACCGACACCAACGCTGGCGGTCAGACGCATCGGCCAGCCAAACGCGTAATCCCCCATGTCGGCCACTGCTAATCCATTCACCTGCCCGATGGCAGTCTCGCCAAGCGAAATCAGTAGAGTTCCATCGTCAATCATCTGCCGGATTCTTGCGGAAACCATGTCAGACCTGAACACACGTTCATCGAGCGTCTGTCGAACGTGATCCGCAGTAACGACAACGGCATTGCTTTTTTGTGCCCAGAAAGCCGCTTCCCGGATCAGGTCGATCATCCGACGAAACTGAGCGGTCAGCTTACGCTGATCCCCCGCCAGGCGACGGCTGATTCGGACCAGTTCGCCCACCGCAGCCGCATCAAATGGTGGTAACTGTTCGTCCAGACTGAGGCGCTGGATTAACTGGGCGTACAGCAATCCCGCAGGCATTTCGTGGTCGAGTTCATCATCAAAGTCGGCTTTGATTCGAAAGATCTCGCGGAAGTCCTCATCGTGCTGGTAAAGCAGGTGGTACAACGTGGGATGTCCCAGGACGACCAGTTTCACATTCAATGGCATCGGTTCGGGTTTGAGTGCCGAGACAGAAAACATCGAGAATGGGTCATAGTCTTCATAGGCGATCTGCCCCGATTTCAAGACGCGTTTCAATTGTCTCCAAACATAGGGCTCTGCCAGTGCATCAGCCAGATGAAAGACAAGGTACCCTCCGTTTGCGCGATGAAGGCTTCCGGCTTTGATGCGGGTGAAATTGGTCACGACATGACCGAGGCGATCGACGATCCGGTCGACTGTACCGAACAGATTTCGGTAAGTCGGGGCTGATTCAATCACCACCGGGGCCTGATTACGATCTCGATTACTGACCAGCACATTCACCTGGTATTCAAAGAATCGCTCCTGAACATCAGCCTCAAGAGGCTCGCCATGCGACTTCTCAACAGCCTGTTTCTGCAGCCGGTCCGCACGTCGCCGAAAACGTTCCAGATTCTTTAGAAAATGTGCCTTCAGGCGACCGAGCCATTGAGTCACTCGGTCGTTGGAATATCGTTTTGCAATCTCGTTGATGAACGGTTCTACAAGTGTGTTGGCAAAACTGCGTTCGACCTGCCGCACTTCTGAGTTCAGCTGCTGTTCCAATTCGCTTTGCCTTTCGGCAATTCTCTCGACGACGGACATCAGGTCACGTTGGCGCTGGTCAATCTCTTTCAATTCGTCCGGCGACAATTTTTCCGCCTCTTCATCTGAGATCGGGTGTCCATCGCGCAGTGGCGTAAACATCATCTGATGTTCTGCGACCTGTTGAACCGAGAAGCTGCGTTTTTTTGCTTCTTCGTTCAGTTCTTCGAAAAGTGCTTCACTGCGGTCCTTAAACGTCTTTCGCAACCGATCCTTTTCATGACTGAAATCTTCCCGTTGAAATGCCTTGGGGATCTCGTCCAGCAATCGGCTGACCAGTCCTTTCATGTCACTCTGCAGCTGAGATCCGACCCCGGCGGGAAGCGACAGCAAACTCGGCTGCTCCTGCTCTTCAAAGTTATTGACATAGATCCAGTCCTCCGGGACGGGATCATGCCTTGCACGATCAGTGAGCGTTCGGCGGACAAGCTCCATTCGTCCCGTGCCACTCATTCCAGACATGAACAGATGGTACCCCGGCTGACGGAGTGCCAGGCCAAGATCAATGGCCCGCAGCGCTCGTGGCTGTCCAACAATGCCATCCAATGGTGCCACATCCCGAGTTGTTGTAAATCCAAAGGCGGTACAATCAATTTCAGGGCCAGTTTCGCTCGCCGACAATTCCCGAAGGGGTGTTGGTGCTGATGCCGTCATATTGCCTTCAATACATTGGTGCTGATCTGGGTTGTCGAATAAGTAGTATCAATTGCCGATGCGGGAAAGCCGTTTCGGAACGGTGACCCGCATGACGCCATTTTCAAATTCAATGGCAATCCGGTCTGCATCGACGGGAGACGTCAGCGGGAACTGACGCGAAAATGTTTTCTGGACTCTTTCGACACAGATGGAACATCGCGTTCGGCTGACCTCGGCGGTCTCACGACGCCCGCGGATGAACAGGTGATTTCCCTGAATCAACACATGAACGTTGTCCGGCGATAGGCCGGGTGCGTCGGCTTCGATGATGTATGCGGAACTCGATTCTTGAATTTCAAACGTCGGTTGACAACTCCTGTCATCAGGAGGATGCCCCCAGGGTTCGTAGATCAACTCGTTGAACAGTCGCTCGACGTGTTGATCCACGCCGAACGAGATTGAAATTCGATTCCAAAAGGATTTCGCCATGTCGATCCTCCGTGACTTCAGCGTGCCGTGATGAACGGATTGGGAGGACGTGGAAATCCCCAACTGGCGGCCAACGCATCGGCCGCTTCCTCGATATCACTGATGTCGCCCCAACCGCCATTTCTGAGAAACGCATGAGCAAACTCGTGGGCGATCACGTAGAACGCAAATTCTTCCTGGCAATCAGCCAGCCGAGGCCGCAAGACCACACAGCGGCTTTCGCTGCCAATCGGCCCGGGACTTGCCATCCAAAGTGACCAGCCTTCGCCAGGAACAAAATTTTCCAAAGCGATCCGAAATCGAGGGTCGTCGAGAAAATCTCGTTGAACGTCACTGGGGAGCAGATTCAAGACCACCCGCACCCGATTTTGAAGCGGTTCGCATTCGGCAAAGGATTCCAGATGTTGAGAAAAGATTTGATGTTCCTCCCGCGGACAAGCAACGTCGCCCAACACACCTACTCGGACAGCGGTCAATTGGTTATACTCTCTTCAGGCACGGAGCAGTACCGTCATTGATTTCATCGCCTGCGGAGCCAGCTGGAAATGTCTGAGGAAGTGAAGCGGAGTAAGATCGAGGTCATCAAGGAAAACAGCCGACAGTTGCGGGGCACGCTGTCGGAAGAATTAACGCACGATCATGAATTTTGCGGGGATTCGGAACAGTTGCTGAAGATGCACGGGATCTATCAGCAGGATGACCGCGACAGTCGCAAAGCCAAGAATGCCGATGGAACGGCCAAGGGTAAGCAGTTCATTTTCATGGTCCGGACGGCAATTCCCGGCGGAAAAGTCACTGCCAGCCAGTTCCTCGATCATCTCGACCTGTGCGAAAAGTACGGCAATGGAACGCTGCGCGTGACGACCCGGCAAGGGTTCCAGTTGCATGGAGTCATCAAGTCGCATCTGAAAGAAGCCGTCAAAGGAATCAATGACACGTTGTTGACGACCCTCGCCGCATGTGGTGACGTCAAGCGTAACGTGATGGCCTGCCCGGCCCCGATCAAGAACAATCCGGCTCATGATCAGATGCAGGCGTTGGCAGACGAGTTGGCCGAGCACCTGAAGCCGCGGACGACGGCGTATCATGAGATCTGGCTGACCGATGAAAACGGCGAAAGGACAAACGTCGCTGAATTCAAACCGGTGGAAGAACCGATTTACGGTCAGCTTTATCTGCCGCGTAAGTTCAAGATCGGTCTGGCGCTACCGGAAGACAATTGCATCGACCTGTACACGCACGATCTGGGATTCCTGGCGATTGTCGAGAACAATCAGGTCAAGGGCTACAACGTGCTGGTCGGCGGTGGCATGGGCAAAACGCCGTCTGCCGAAAAGACGTTTGTTGCGATCGCTCAACCAATGGCGTTTGTGACTCCCGATCAGGTTATCGCTGTCTCAGAAGCGGTTGTAAAAGTTCAGCGTGACTTTGGTAATCGCGAAGATCGCAAAGTGGCCCGCCTGAAATACCTGATTCACAACCAGGGACTGGCGTGGTTCAAGACCAAGGTTGAAGAGTATTACGGAAAGCCACTGCAGGGACCGCTCGATGTGGAAGTGACCGATGTTGACGATCACATCGGATGGCACGAGCAAGGGGATGGCAAGCTGTTTTTGGGGATCAACATCGAATGTGGTCGCATCAAAGATGAAGGCTCACTGCGGATCAAGACGGGTCTGCGTGCCATTCTGAAAAAGTATGGCATGGCGACTCGACTGACTGCACTGCAGGCCGTGATTCTGTGCGACATCGATCCGAAAGACCGAGCCGACATCACACAATTGATGATGGAGCACGGGATCAAGCAGGATCACGAACTGACGCTGATCCGGCGGTACTCCATTGCATGCCCGGCATTTCCGACCTGTGGACTGGCCGTGACAGAATCTGAGCGAGCTTTGCCTGGCGTGATCGATCGCCTTGAGATTGAAATGGCCAGACTCGGTATCGTCAGTGATCGGATCTCGGTCCATATGACAGGCTGCCCGAATGGCTGTGCAAGGCCATACACGCCTGACATTGGTTTTGTCGGCAAAACGCTCGGAAAATACACGATCTACCTGGGTGGAAACGCTCAGGGAACTCGATTGGCCTACATTTACAAGGACATGATCCCTGAAGCGGATATCGTGACTGCAGTCACTCCAGCGCTCAACTATTACAAAGCGAATCGCCAGTCCGGCGAATCGTTTGGAGATTTCTGCTTCCGCAAGGGAGCCGAAGACTTGCAAAGCCACGGTGCATAATCGAATGATTTGAAACGCAGTCGCATGGACGCCGTGTCCGTGCGACTGCGAGTGATACTGGCGACTTCAACGTAGACCACAGGTGTGAAGTATGACAGTGAGTGTGGCTCGTCCTGACGCAGCGAACCTCGTTCTGCGAACGTTTGGCAGGCCCATACATCCGGACCTGTTGTGCCATCACAAAAGCACCAGTCTCAGCCTGCCAGGTATGTCGCTCGACCTGCGACTGATCGCGGCTGGCCATGCGTTGATCGTGAAGACGGACGCTCAGACGCTGACGGAATTGATTTCAGCCGGTGATGAGCCGCACCCCGTCCGCGGGCGATTGCTGGAACAAAAGCTGAAGGGATGCCGCACCGAATCCGTGCAATTCGAATCGGGCCTGCGCTACGATGTCAGTTGCACTTTGGAGCGGATGTCGCTGGCGGTGTTTCTCAGGCAAAACGAAGAACTTATGGCAGACGGCCCGTCCGCCAGTCTGTTTGCCGAATTTCCCGGTAAGAATCGTTTCAGTCCAGGACCGTTGAGTCTGGTTCGACTGGAAGTCTGCCGCCACAGTATTGTGGTTCACGCCTTCCATACGTTTCCAGACCAGTTGACCGTTGTCAAAACGCAGTCGCTGGTGGAATACGAAGCCTGATCTCCCAATTGGCTTCAACAAACCATCGCCCCTCCTTTGTACGATGATGCAGATCCGGCTGAATGTTATGGAAACTCATCGCGTTGTGATTGTTGGAGGTGGCTTCGGAGGACTGAATGCCGCTCAGTCACTCCGCCGGACTCCTGTCGACGTGACGCTGGTCGATCGTCGAAACTTTCATCTGTTTCAGCCGCTGCTGTATCAGGTGGCGACCGGAGGTCTTTCCCCTTCGAATATCGCGGTGCCGATTCGCTCAATCGTGCGACGTCAGAAGAATTGTCGCGTTCTGATGAGTGAAGTGGTCGGCTTCGACCTGAGTCGTCGCGTCGTCAAATTGCAGGAAGGCGAACTTCCGTACGACTCTCTGATTGTTGCGACCGGGTCACAGACGGGGTACTTCGGCCATGATGACTGGCGTCCTCGCGCTCCGGGGCTGAAGTCAATCGAAGATGCACTCGAGATTAGAAGCCGTATCCTGAGAGTCTTCGAAGCGGCAGAACAGGAAACCGATCCTGTCCGGCGCGCATCGCTGTTGACGTTTGTCGTCGTGGGGGGCGGTCCCACAGGAGTTGAACTGGCGGGAACGTTGGCAGAAATCACCCGCCATACGCTGCGGCGGGAATTTCGGCGCTGCCGACCGGAAGACGCACGAATCATCATCATCGATCTCGCTCCACGACTGTTGGGAACATTTCCAGAAGATCTGTCGGCGGACGCTGAACGTCGACTGCGACAGATGCAGATCGAAGTGCGTACGGGGACGACCGTGCAGCATCTGGATCAGAAAACAGTGGTTCTGCGAACGGGAGATCTGACGGAAACGATCGCAGCCGATACGATCTTGTGGGCGGCGGGAGTTGAAGCGTCGCCCCTTGGCAAGGTCCTGGCGAATGCGGCATCGATTGAGTTAGCACGCGGTGGCAGAATTGCTGTTGAGCCGCAGTTGCATTTGGCGTCCTACCCCGAAGTTTTTGTGATTGGAGATCTGGCCCTGGCCAAGGATCCGAAGGGCAAGGCGTTACCTGGTGTGGCTCCGGTGGCGATTCAGCAGGGTAAGTACGTCGCGAACCTCATTCTGGCGCGGTTGAGGAACCGATCACTACCGGCATTCCGTTACTTTGATTACGGAAACATGGCAACGATCGGACGTTCGGCTGCGATCGCACAATTGGGAAGCTGGAAATTTCGAGGGCGAATTGCCTGGCTGCTGTGGCTCTTCATCCACCTGATGCAAATTGTCCGGTTTGAGAACCGGATCCTGGTGCTGATCCAGTGGGGCTGGAATTATCTCACGTTCAACCGATCGGCGCGACTGATCACGGATACGAGTAATCCGAAAACTGACCATGAGTGAAGTCGTTTTTTTTCTGAAAGCCGTTTCAGAGCCCGGAATCTAGCATCCAGAATCACGCCATGATAATGCACGAGTAATCGTCCAGAAACTTTTTTCGCGACGGCCAATGTGCGAACCACATCGTGTCGCCCTGTATCATAGTCTGTCGAAAGCTACGTTTTTGTGAAATTTCTGCAGACCAGAAACTCGGCGTATTCGCATGCCTGCCCTCAACGACAACTATGAATTGGCGGCGAAAGCAATTCAGTCCGCAGAGGGACTACTGATTGCTGCTGGGGCAGGGATGGGAGTGGATTCCGGGCTTCCCGACTTTCGCGGGACCGAGCGGTTCTGGAAGGCATATCCTCCATTTCGTGGTCGTAAGTTTAGTGATTTATCGACACCAATCTGGTTCAAGTCCGATCCAAAACTCGCCTGGGGGTTTTTCGGCCACAGGATGAATCTTTACCGGACTGCAGTCCCTCATGCCGGATTTGAAATTCTGCAGCGTTGGGCAAATCGAATGCCACTGGGGCACTTCGTTTTTACGAGCAACGTTGACGGACAGTTTCAGAAGGCGGGGTACTCGGCGGACCGAATCCTCGAATGCCACGGATCAATTCATCATTTGCAGTGTGTGACCCCATGTTGCCAGGAGATTTGGCCGTCTGATGACGTTCGCATTGTGGTCGATGAGGCAACGATTCGAACAGACTCGGATTTGCCTCAATGTAGACTTTGTCGAGGAATTGCCCGCCCCAACATTCTGATGTTTCATGATCGAGGTTGGGTTGCGGACCGAGCGGAACAGCAGGAGCGACGCTATCGAGCCTGGTTGCAGAAAGTAGAAGCTGCACGCCTGGTCATCATCGAAATCGGCGCAGGCCTGGCCGTTCCTTCCGTTCGATATGAGAGCGAATGCAGCGAAGGCACCCTGATCCGAATCAACCCACGCGAATCCGACACACCCCCCGGCGGCATCTCATTGCCTGTCGGTGGCTTGATCGCCTTGAAGCAAATCAACGCCATGATTCGCGATTAAAGGTGTCATGATCCACGCTACGGGCTATCGAATTGGGACGACTTCAGCGTGAAACGATGATCCCTTACTCGCACTTCAACGCTCTCAATGTGCGTCTCGATTGGATTTAGATCGATTGCATCGAAACACCGCTGGCTTGCAGACAGCATTTCTCGCGTGGGGTTCGCCTTCCAAGGTCGACCCCGAGAACGTACGCAGCTTTTCAGAACCCCGAAGTGCATTGCAACATCACCCAGACCCGCAAATTCATTGAGTCAAGGGTTTAGGTACTCTGGGCCCGAGTTTCAAATCAGAATGTTTGGCGATGTATGAAAGAATTGCTTGCGCGGTTCGGTCGTGATCGCTTAATGCCATCTGGAAGATGATTGTCAGGTGGTTGCGGTCCGGGATTGTCAGGCATTCGGCAGAAATTCCGTTTGCCACGAGTGCATCCCGCAGGTCGTTTGACATCTGGTCGCAGCGGGGAATATCGCTTTGTGCCAGCAGGATCAGGAAGGGAGGCTCATCTCCGGTGACGTGATTGATCGGCGAGGCATTCGCTGCCGCTTCGGCCCCCCGTCCGACGATGAGTGCCATTTCGTTGGGTCGAAAGGTATAGATTCCGCTGATCGGAATTGCGGCGTGGATGGCCTTCAGAGTCAGGCCGTGAGCCTGCAGGTACCTCGCGTCCGTGCATAATAGTGCGGCCAAATGGCCTCCCGCCGATTGTCCTGCCACAAAAATCCGGTCCGTTCGTCCGCCATAACTGGCAATGTTCTTGTGAGTCCACGCGAAGGCTCGCGCGACGTCTTCAATGTGGGCAGGATGTTTGACGCGAGGTGACAATCGGTAACTGGTTACTACCGTCCCGATTCCATTGCGGGCGAAGACCTTTCCGAAGTAGCTGTAGAGCTTGCGGTCGCCGGTTGTCCAGGCACCTCCGTGAATGAAGAACAAGACCGGGAAATCCTTGACTCCTTTGGGAACGAACAGGTCCAGCTTGTGTTTGCGCTGATCTGCGTCGGGGACATTGTAGTAGGGAATGTTCAGATGAGATTCGACTTCGTAATCTCCGCCGAACTGAGGGGCAGAGACCACATACTGACCTTGCTTCTGGCTGGCGATCTTTCGACGCAGCACCGCAGTGACAGGAAAATGATCTGACGGGGTTCGGCCGTCTCGCGCTGTGTGATCGATTTCTGTCGAGCGAATCTGGCAGTCGCGAGAAACTCCAATCCAGTCAATCCGCGCACCAGCGATTGAGTCCGCCTTAAAACTGGAGAATGTTCCTTCCTTTCCAGTCAATCGATCCGGACGATTCGCTCGATAGCTGTCGATGACTGGCGACGGAGCCGAGTCCAAGGTGTCGAAGAGTGCCCGGTAGGGGGGAGAGGCTTCATCCGTATTGAAGTCGCCGGTCACAATCGCGGAACAGGTGTCGGAGAACGAGGCGATCTTGCGACGTAACAGCTTCGCGGATTCGAGTCGCGCAGTTGTTCCCATGTGATCAAAGTGGGTGTTGAAGAACATGATCGGGGGCAATGATTCCTGTCGACGATCTCGCAGCTTGACCCAGGTCACCATTCGCGGCAGGGAACTGTCCCAACTCTTGCTTCCGACAACATCCGGCGACTCACTGAGCCAGAAATGGCCACCATCGAGTTTCTCGAACCGATCTTTCCGGTAATACAGCGCCATCATTTCGCCTCGTTCGCGACCGTCATCGCGGCCAACTCCGAGGTGATCGTATTCCGGAAGTTTCCCGGCGAGATAATCGCGTTGGAAGCCAAGTGTTTCCTGAGTCCCCAACAGATCCGGGGAAAAGGCTCGCACGGTTTCAACCAGAAAATCGCGACGAACCTCCCAGCGGTTCACTCCGTCATTGGCAGTCCCATAGCGAATGTTAAAGCTCATGACTCGCACGTCCGGTTTGACTTCGGCGGCGAAAGCGGACGGGCCGCACAAGAGACTCCATGCGGCAATGACAGATGCGGCGGCGAATCGGATAGAACACATGCAAGGCCTCGACTTTGGAACGACCGAAGATCAGACAGATCTACTGGGAATCTTACGCCAGCGTCACTGATCCAACAATCTGGCTGCCCATTGGAAATCGCTTTGGCAGACCTGCACAGGGATGAATCAGAGACGATTGATGAAGAACTGCGCCGGGCGTGACATGTGGCGTCGCGATGACTACGTTGTAGTGATGTTTCGCGAATTCGAAGATTTTCGAACAACGATCCGTTGCTGACACGAATTCACTTCACAAGGCGTGGTCTCATGTCAGGATTTTTGAACCGTCCTCTGCCGGCATCACTCGAAGGCTTGCGCGACTTCGCATTTGATGTCCGCTGGAACTGGAGTCACGCGAGTGACCGGTTATGGGAACGTCTTGATCCCGAAACATTTGCTGTCACAAACAATCCCCATTTGATCCTGGGTGAGATCTCTCAAACGCGACTGGATGATGCGGGACGTGATCCCGAGTTGATCGCCAATCTTCAGTGGGAACTCAAGCAACGGCAGGAATACCTGAACGATCCGGGGTGGTTCAAACGAACGTTTCCCGATTCCGAATTACGGGGAATTGCCTACTTCAGCATGGAATTCGGCCTGACGGAAGCACTTCCCATTTACTCGGGCGGCCTGGGTATCCTGGCAGGAGACTATCTGAAGACGGCAAGCGATATGGGACTGCCCGTCGTCGGGATTGGCATCCTTTATCAACAGGGGTACTTCCGACAGGTCCTGTCTCCTGATGGACGGCAGCTTGAAGCCTTCCCCTACAACGATCCGACAGATCTGCCTGTCAGTGAAGTACGTGATCGCGATGGGGCATGGTTACGCATTCGATTGCAGTTGCCAGGTCGCGAACTGTCGCTGCGTGTCTGGAAGGCGACTGTTGGAAAGGTTTCGCTGTATCTGCTCGACAGCAACGATCCGATCAACAACCCCTGGGATCGTGCCATCACGTCGAACCTGTATGCCCCTGAGCAGGAACGTCGACTGCTACAAGAGGTCGTGCTTGGGGTCGGTGGCTGGCGAGTGTTGGAAGAACTTGAGATCCCGATCGACATCTGCCATCTCAACGAAGGTCACGCGGCATTTGCCGTGCTGGCTCGCGCCCACAGCTTCATGACGCGTCACAACTGTTCTATGGAGGAGGCGCTGTGCTGCACACGACCGGGAAACCTGTTTACGACTCACACGCCGGTTGAAGCGGCGTTCGATCGGTTTGATCCGGCGCTGATCGAACAGTATGCCGGACCCATTGCCGGACGAATGGGGATTTCCATGCACGACTTCCTCGGCCTGGGGCGTCGCAATCCCGATGACACGCATGAGCCGTTCAACATGGCATATCTGGCATTGCACGGTGCGGGCTATGTGAACGGCGTCAGTGCTCTCCACGGACAGATCAGTCGCCAGAACTTTCAGCCGTTGTTTCCCGACTGGCCGACAGTTGAAGTTCCCATTGATCACATCACGAATGGAGTCCACGTCCCTTCGTGGGATTCTGAAATGGCAGATCGATTGTGGACTGAAAACTGTGGTGAAGAACGCTGGTACGGTGCGTCAGAAAATCTCTGCGGCAGCTTCAGCCAGGTGAGCGACCTTGACCTCTGGAATTATCGGGCCGAGGCGCGTAGTGCCTTGATCGGTTATGTTCGCTGGAGACTGGCCCGGCAGCTTCGCCAGCATGGAGAATCAGAAGAACGCATCCAGCGAGCCGAACGGGTACTCGATCCAAATGCGCTGACGCTGGGCTTCGCGCGAAGGTTCACGGCCTACAAACGGCCGGACCTGATCTTGAGTGACCGCGAGCGGCTGATTCGCATCCTCCAGGAAACGGACTGTCCAGTTCAGTTGATCGTCGCTGGAAAAGCTCATCCCGCCGATCAGGAAGGAAAACGACTGGTCCAGATGATGGCTCAATTTGCCGAGACGGAATCCTTGCAGGACCGCGTCGTCTTCCTAGAGGACTACGACATGGCCCTTTCACGACGATTAATCGCAGGAATTGATGTCTGGCTCAATACTCCGCGCCGCCCCTGGGAAGCGTGTGGCACCAGTGGAATGAAGGTGCTGGTGAACGGTGGATTGAACCTGTCAGAACTGGATGGCTGGTGGGCCGAAGCCTATGCTCCCGACGTCGGATGGGCTCTCGGTGACGGGCG
>JBAWWJ010000086.1:0-29623 GCA_037146815.1 Planctomycetota bacterium | reverse complement strand
ATTTGATTACACGTTTCTACGAATTCCAAAACCATTAGCCGGACACTTGTGATTCATGTCAATTGTTCCATCGGTCCTGTCTTGGGCGAAATACCTTATTTTTGTAGGGCGATGGCCTGATTTTCATTTGGATTGTCGTTCAAATAATATTGTGGTGGGGTGAGGCATGCCAATTCCCGTAGAGTGTCTGAGTTGCGGCAAGCGCTACAAGGTTCGAGACGATATGGCCGGGGATACGATTCCCTGCAAAGACTGCGGAGATGACATCACAGTTCCCGGAGGTCGCCGTCGAAGTGGTGGACCGAAGGGACGCAAAGGGAAGTCTAAGAGCGACGGAAACCCTGCGCTGATGATCGGTGGGATCGTTGGTGCCGTAGTCGTCGTTGGCGTGATCGCATTTGTCGCGATGCGACGCCCTGCGGCACCCGGTCCCGGGGAGTTTGCCCCGAATGGAACTCCATCGACAATCGCATCCAATCCAAGTCCATTACCCGCAATGCCTGGAACTCCTCCCGGCACTGCACCCTCAACACCCGCAAATCCAGGGTCGCGATTCGATCAGACCGTTGTCGGAGGCAAACCGACTACTGGTGGAGTACCTGCGGCACCTGGGAGTTCTGGTCCCAGGAATCCGAGCGCCGGGGTTGGTCTGGGAAATGTCGTGGGTGTGACAAAGCACTGGCGCAATTCTGCTGCGGGCCAGCGTGATGCCAAGATTGAATTCAAGACCTTGCAGGAATCACCAGACCAGCTTCCCCCCGACTTCTGGGCGGTCGAAGTCGATCCCCCACCGGTTCCCGTCGTCTTCGAACCCAGGAAGAAGGCGATTCGCGTCAAAGTCCCAATCGGACTCGGTGGGCGAAACACGACCACCGAAGACATCGTGTTTCCTGTTGTCCCAAGTCCGTTTGTTGCGGTCGGAACAAATGCCACAAAAAAGGATGCTCGCGAAATCTGGAATCTCGCGACCGGTACGAAGGTCGGCGACATGACGGGTTTGACTGTTGAAACCTTCGATGGTGCTCTCAGTCCTGATGCAAAGTATTACGCCGCCCGTGCTGGCAGAAACGATAAGAACGTCAGCGTTTACGATATCGAAGAGAAGAAGCCCGTCTGTGAACTGGAAGTGGGGGCGATTGGTGGGTTTGTCGATGTCGCCATGCCGAAATCGAATCTGGTCGTTGTCACGACATCATTTGGAAACGGTTCGACGCATGTGTTCGAACTGCCGTCCGGAACGAAATTGCATGAGATCGAAAACGGCTGGCGAACCTGGAATAAGTCGGCTCCTGCATTCAGCCCCGGCGGTCGCTACGTTGCGATGGCACGGCGTGAACGCTCCTCGGAAGAAATCTGGATCAACGAACTGGAGACCGGTCAGAACGCCGGAAAGCTTTCACTCCCGTCGTACGACATCGGGTGGGGGCTTTCGGTCGACGGGATGGCGTTTTCACATGATGGCAAGGAACTGGCAGCCACGGTCAACGGATGGTCCTGCTCCAAAATCCTGATCTGGAATGTGGCGGACGGTTCGCTGGTCGATCACATGACATTCCCCAAGAAGTTGCGAGACACCTCCGAAGGTGTCCGCGACGCGAATCCGCTGACCTGATTCCCCAGTGGAAAGCGTCTGTTGGCATTCGAACGGTCCATTGTTGATCGTGAAATGGGAACGGTGATCTGGCAGATTCCCAAGGGAAGTGTCGATTGGCCAGGCAAACGCTGGGCTCTGGATGATTCGTATATCACCGTGCTGGATGTCGCTGGCAAGTCGGGGGTCGTGCTGGTGTACGAATTGCCTGAAGATCGAATCAAGCAATCGGCAGAACGACTGGCCAAGACCGCGACGACTCGCAAGGACTCTTATCCCAACGTTCTCGTGGAGCAACCTGCCGTCGTCCCCACAGACTTTGCGGGACTGAAATTTGTCACTCCGAAAGAGGTGGCCTGGAGTGTCAAACCGGATGGTGCCCCTACTCCAAATACATCAACACGTCCCGTCAGCTTGACCACAGGTGGCGGTGGGACCGTTCGCGAAGTCGCCATTTCCAAGGGAGATTCACCTCGCGCGATCGCCCTTCGATCCACGGGCAATGACCCGTTTGGCCGCGTTGCCAATGGAAATATTTCCCCAGGACAGCTCAAGCAATTCCGCTGGCACAGTGTTCAGAACAAAGAAGATGACGAGAACAGTTTCTCCAGCGAATCGGGAGGAAAGCGACGGTCGTGGGTTGACGTTTACGACTTGAAAACCGGCCAGAAATCGCTGGAAATTCGTATGAAAACCGACGGTGACCTGATGGGTGTCAGTCCTGATGGAAGCCGCTTCCTGGTCTGGGCCGCAACAAAATCAGGGCGGCTGGATCTGTATTCCGCCGACGATGGCAAGCCGGTCATGGGCTGGAACCCGTATGCGTCTGAAACCGGTGAAGAAAACCAGACCCTGGTTTCGGCCACGCTGATTGACGCTGAACGGGCAGTAACCATGAATGCGACCGGGCGAGTCATCGTCTGGAAGCTTCCAGAAGCCAAAGCACTCTATGCGATCGAGAATGCGTCGCAGCCGACCATTTCACCGACGGGGAAGTATCTCGGATACTCCGACGGCCAGGCCTATTATCTGGTCGATCTCTCCACGGGTGATGTCAGTGGGCGAATTGCCGATGTGGGAGATGTCAATGCGGCGGCGTTTCATCTGGATGGAACGCGTCTGGCCCTGTTGTCGGCTCACAAGGGGGCGTACTACCTGTTCGCAATCAACCTGACCAGCGGGCAGGCATCACCTCCGTTCCCGGTTCCCGTCTTGAGCGGTTTTCTGCATTGGTGCGGTGATCGCTATGTCCTGCTCGATAACCAGAAGCTGGTTGACGTCGAGCAGCGAGTCGTGGCGTGGACGTATGAATTAACCGGGGACCATATCCCGTCGAGTCCTGATGGGCGGCACTGGTTCCTGGCCGAGTCGGGTGGCAAGCCGCAATTGATCGCGGCCAAGCTTCCGGGTGGAACGGTCGAAGGGCAACTGGCGGGAGTCACATTGCAACCCGAGTTCGTCCTGACCCCCAATGGAAAATGCAGCCTGAACATCCAATTGGGCTCGCTCGGCGACCAGGCCTTCGCAGCAGAGATTGACAAGCTGATGCGCGAACAGCTCGCCAAGAACAGCATTACGATTGAAGCGGGTCAGGCCGTCACCCTGTCTCTGACCGCTACGGAAACGGCGGGACAGACGGTGGAGCGTCGTTACATGGGCTTCGGCGTTGGCGGAAACGAAACCTTCCAGTTGCAACTGAAGTCGATGCAATGCCGAGCCACGTTTGATGCGGTCGGTGGTTCCGGCTGGGAGAGAAATGGAGGTGCTTCGAACGATCTCCATTTCCTGCGGAGGGAACGTGACGAACCGTTGCAACAGGCAATTCAGCGAACGTACATCGAAAACGCCAAGGGCTTCTTCCGCTCGTTCACGCTACCGCCGTATGTGTTCACGCCAAAATCAGCGAACGGAATTGGCACAACAAAACTGGGTGGGGGTGCTGCCGGATCGTAATGTCTTGATAAGCAAGAAGCCAAAGGCGGGAAAATGAGCGCAGCGCCAGACAAGGTGCGCAGCGAGATTCCTGCCATTAGTGATGACGACGCGTCTGATTCGCAGGACGATCTGCAGGTTCTCTAGCTCCGGCTAACATCTGGCCTCCGGAACAGCCAGAACAATATGGAAATCGCGATGACGTTGATTGCAACAACAAGCAGAATTCTACGCCATTTTGGAGTTTCTGTTGGCGTGGAAAGCTTTGCCTGCAAGTCGTTGAGTTGCAAGAAGTCGTTCTTCCAAAAGAACGACTCTTGGTTCAATTCGTCTCGAAGGCGAGTGCCATCACTGATCGGAAATGAATTCACTGCAAATAAGCCAGCGTCAATCCCCTTGTTGATTTCGCATTCCACCAATCGAAAGCGGCGCTCGGTCTCTATGCTGGTGCCACCCTGTTCGAAGATCTTTACAGCAACCGTTTCTGGAACATAGACATCTGAAGCAAGCTGGTAGGTCCAAGTGATTTCACGGAGCGGGATTTGTTGATCTGAATTGCCGAGAGTTTGGTATTCAATGTAACGGACGAGATTGCTTGCTACCGATCTCGCAAACGTGACCTCCGTTCGCTGGCTCGGCAAGTCGAGCGTAATTGTAGATTGTGGACTCGGCTCGACCTCCTCTTTTCGCAATTGGAGGATTGCATCAACACGATCTGCGTCCTTACCTTCAAGGTTTAACGCGTACATCTCCAGCAGTTCCCACATGGGACGGTCGTACCCGTAAAATGTTCGTGGATCAAAAACGGTTGTATTCCACAAATTTGCGTCGGAAGGCCACAGTGGCGGCGACGGTTCTGCGCGAGGCTTGCGGTAAATTATCGCGGAGGGGTTTCCGAGTTGCTTGAGGAGCAGTACGGGTGCACCGGGAGTTGGACTTTCAAGCTTCCTTGCATCATAGGCGCATATCGACTTCGGAGTTACCAGATAGTACTCATCACGAGATGATAGACCAGCAGGGTTGAGTACTCTGCCTGTTGTCCCCTCGACGATTTCGACAATGCCTTGGTCATCATGGACGGAGAGTGATGCAGTAACGGCGTCCAACGCGAATGTCACTGCCCCTTTTGTCCTGATGTGTAGTGGCAGTTCCACGTTTCGATCCGCTTCAGGCAGTTGTTCTTTAATAGAGTTGCCGTATTGCCCCGTGATCGCGGCTTCGCTGCGGTACTGGTATACGCCTCTCCATGTTCGGATCAACTCATGATTTTTACGAGCCGCTGCTGCCGCATCACGTAGTTCATGAATCTTGTCACCTCTGGTGATTTCCTCCGCACAGACGGACGAAGCAACAATGCAGGTGCTCGCAATTACAAACCACAAAAATCTGGCATGAACCTGCTGAAGCAACGTATCTGCCCCACAAAGAGTTACCCGGTGGTATTATCTCTCGGGCCAATTACGACTTGCCCGGATATTTCAGAAGTGCACAGCAGGCAACTCAGCAACGCATCTCAAAACTCAGTTGCTGCCCCAGAGTTTGACGTCGTCGTTGGCTCCGTCGTCGTTTTTGCGATCGGGACCTGATGACCAGATTGCCGGGCCGACGGCGTTTGCGACCTTGGTGTTGGGATACTCGTAATACAGGGGCTGCTGCCAGGCGTCCTTAGGGACTTCCTTCAAATAGGGGCTGATTGGCTTTCCATCAACATCAGCACCCGGATTGATCAGAATCTGAATCACTTCGTCCCGTCCCCCTTGGGGGACCTGGCCGTCGTGAGAAATCGCGTACTGTTCGCAAGCATCCTGCATCGACTTGATGCTCATCTTCGTACTCTTGACGAGTGCTTCCTGCTGGCGACCCAACAGGTTTGGCACCACCATGGCAGCGATGACTCCCAGAATGGCGAGTACCAGCAATACTTCAGTCAGTGTAAAGCCCGCGCGGCGGGAATGGGGTCGACGAGCAAATCGAGCAGTTGAACGCGTCATGGCAAACTTAACCTTCCAGGCAGACAGTAAATCAGGTTTCTGACAGTAATAGAGAATATTTGGGGGCTTCGTGTCAATTCCGGCTGAGCCCTCTGGCCCATCATACGACATACCCACGCAAAAGCACGAACGTTTCAGGTTATCTTAAGGAGAACCCCCATGAGGAGTTGTGTCTTGATCTTTTCGTCATGGCGACACGTCAAACGACAGACGAACTGTTGAAAATCGGGAGCATCAGGGCCAGCAGGACGAACAGGATGACCCCGGCCATGATGACCAGCATCAACGGTTCCAACAGCCGGACAACCAGATCCAGTTGCCGATTGGTCTGGCGTTCCATCTTGTCGGCAATTGTCACCAGCACCTGCTCCAGGTTGTTGGCCTCTTCTCCAACGGCGATCATTTCGATCACATCGACAGGGAATTGACGACATTCTGCCAGCGGCTGGGCCAGCGAACGTCCTGATGAAACATGCTCGGCCGCTTCGCCGATAGCATCGCTGAGAACGCGGTTGCCGGTTGCATCTTTGGCGATCCTTAACGAATTCAGGATGGGAACTCCATTGTGCAGCAGCGTTCCCAGCACTCGACAGAACCGCGCAATCGCCAGGCTGCGAACGACATTCCCGATGCCGAAGATTTTCAACCGCAATTCGTCAAATCGGCGACGTCCCGCTTCGGCTTCGAACTGTTTCTGCAGGAAGACAAACAGCACTGGAATGGCGATCAGTATCACCCATCCGCGCCGCTGCAACTCGTTACTGACTGCCAGCAGTGCGACTGTTGCCCAGGGAAGGTTGCCATCCTCGCGCATGCGGTCGAACATCGGTTCGAACTTCGGGACGAAGAAGACCAGCATACCGACCAGGATCAGCGAGCCAACCACGACCAGGAATGCGGGGTAGGCCATAGCTCCGAAGACGCGTCCCTTGAGTTCTTCCTGATGCTCGGTGAAGTCGGCGATTCGTTTCAGCGTATCTTCCAGGAAGCTTCCTTCTTCACCGGCTCTCACCATGCTGACGGTCAGCTCAGGAAAGACTGTGGGATGCTGTCGTAACGCCTCGGCCAGCCGGGTCCCGTCGGCCACCTGATCCCGCACTTCCTGTAACACCATTTTGAGAGTCGTGTGCCGAGTCTGCCTTTCGAGCAGTTCCAGTGCTCGCAACAACGGAACCCCGGCCCGCAATAAGTCGGAAAGTTGAGTGTAAAGGACACACAGCAGCCGAGCGGGTACGCGGCGACGCTTGTTTTCTTTGTGCGCCTGCGCCGTCGCTGCCAGCGTTACGGAAATGGGAAACACACCGCGAGCACTGAGCGCCCCCAGCGCTTCGCGTTCGTTAGCGGCAGTTAAGATCCCCTCAACCTGTTTACCGGTGAGTTCGCGTGCGACGTAGCGAAATTCAGGCATGGAAAACCGGCCACTGTTAAGGTGTCATCACGACGTGCAATGTCGTTTTGCAGAGATTCTGTCGACAGCCCCGAAACCCGGCGCCATCGCGGAATGGAAGTTTAGCTGTCGCGACTAGGGCTGTCGACTGCACCTGTTCTGCGGAATTCAGTTGGCGTTAATGTCGAGTCCCTCTTTCGAAACGAAATGACAGCCGATACTCTGACGGCCACGGCTCACCCTGACGCCCACTTTGATTCGCATTCCACGCCATCAGCAAACACCAAACAGACGTCTCTCATGCCTGATCATACATCTGAACTTCCCCCCTCACTCCTGGCGATTGATGTTGGCAACAGCCGAATCAAATTCGGCTCGTTTCGACCAACGCGATCACCGCTTGACGGGCGAGTCTGGCCGGAATGCGTCGAATTCCTTGCGGTTCCCATCGACGATCCAATTCCACAAGGCGAATTGGCTCGCTGGTATGCCTCGGGGCTGGGTGGCGTCGTCATTTCTGGCTCTAATCCCCCCGTCGTACGCCGACTGGTTGAGCAATGGACGATTGGTACATCCGAGCCGCGAGCGGTGATGAGTTGTTCGGAAATTCCGGTCATCGCCAGCGTCGATTTTCCGGAAAAAGTCGGGTTGGATCGATTGCTGAATGCCGTCGCGGTGAATGTGCTTCGGCCGTCCGGCCGAGCGGTCATCGTCATCGATTCGGGGACCGCAACCACCGTCGACTATGTTTCCGCCGATGGAGAATTCTGTGGAGGCTCAATCCTGCCGGGAATGGAACTCTCTGCGAAGGCCTTGCATCTCTATACAGCCTTGCTCCCATTGATCCCCGTACAAGATCTGGGAGGCCGTGCCCCCCAGGCACCTGGCCGAAACACGCGCGACGCGATTAGAAACGGACTCTTCTGGGGACAAGTCGGTGCCATTCGGGAATTGATCCATCAGCTTTGTCTGCAACGTCATCATTCCATTCCCGCCGCAGACAGCAATCGCAATGATGAAGACTCGCCGTGGCTGATCCTGACTGGTGGCGGCGGACCGGTGCTCAGTCCTCAGTTTCCGATGGCCCATCGTGTCGCTTCGTTGGGGATGCATGGATTAGTGCTGACCGCGTGGAATCAGTTGTCATGACCGAATGTGATGACTCCATTTGTGATGACAAGGACCTGTCCGCGGCCCTGTTGACCCCGATCGGTCGCGGGGCTGTGGCGACAATCCGCCTGCAGGGGGATCTCGCATCGTCCCGTCTTACCGACATTCCGTTTCGGGCGGCGAACGGCAAAGTTCTTTCGCAGCAATCGATCGGCCGAATTGTCTTCGGACAGTGGGGGCAGGAGTCTGCGGATAGTGAAGACATCGTTGTCTGTCGAGTCACACCACGGGCGTTGGAAATTCACTGCCATGGAGGTGACGCTGCCGTCCAACGAATTCTGCAGGATTTGCAGAACATCGGCTGCCGAGCCTTGGAATGGCAGGGCCAGAATCAACGTTTTCTGGGAACGTTCGAGGCTGAGTGCATGGACGCTCTCAGTCGCGCGACGACCTGGAAAACTGCCGAGATCCTGCATGAGCAATCCAGCGGTCTCTTGCGCAAATCACTGGAAGGTTTACTGAGTCTGTCCGCCGACCTGACCGACCTGACATCACGGCTAGACGAACTTCTACGTTGGTCGTCGCTGGGAATTCACCTGTCACAGCCTTGGATAGTCGTCCTGACTGGGCGGCCTAATGTCGGCAAATCGAGTCTGATCAATGCTCTGCTGGGATACGAACGCGCAATCGTATTCGATCAGCCCGGAACCACTCGCGACGTTGTCACGGCTGAAACCGCGTTTGACGGATGGCCGGTCCAATTGACGGATACTGCCGGTTTGCGAGAAACATCGGAGGAGTTAGAAGCTGCCGGGATCGCGTTGACGCGGCAAAAACTGGAAGTCGCCGACATGCGACTGATCCTGATCGATCTGAGTGAAGCCCCTTCGCCTGACGACGAGGCGTTACTCGCCGATTGGCCCGATGCAATCGTGATTGGTCACAAATGTGATCTCACGGACCAGTGGCAGGATCGACTTCCGCAGCATGCGATCCGAGTTTCCTCGGCTACCGGTGATGGTCTGGTCGAACTTCAAACGATGATTGTCAAACGCATGGTTCCGCAGGTACCACCGCCGGGGACCGCGATTCCGGTCACGCATCGGCAGATCCGTGAACTCCAGGTCGCTCGGATGGCTGCATCTACGGGTGACACAGCATTGTGCTGGCAGGCGGTCGAGCGGATCTTGAGGTAATGTGGCATGGACTCGGACGCTACCACTGAATCGATCTCATGAGTCAGAACGCCAACGTCCGGTTAGGAATCTGGCTTGAACCGATGATTCCCGAACCCGACTCCAGTACGTTTAGGGTGATGGCTTGCACTGAAACGAGTAGTCGCACTCCAGAGGTGTGCGCAAATCGCGATCATCCCATGACAAAAGAATCTAACTTGCCGAGAGACATTCAAAAGTCGTGAGGCACAAATACCTTGTAGCGTGGCAGATCTGTCGACAGGATGTTAAGATTCTGTTCCTTTTGCGCAATTTCCTCGCGTCCAATCGCCGCGAATGATACGACCAGATTTACCTTATCACCGGTTTCAAGGAACTTTTCACGATGGCCGTCTTTCTGGGAATTGATATCGGAACGAGCGGCACCAAGACGCTGGCGATGCAAGAGGACGGAACGATTCTGGCGACCGCCACCGCCGAATATCCGTTGATGTCCCCACGACCGGGCTGGTCTGAACAGGATCCGGAAGACTGGTGGGATGCCACCGTTGCGACCGTCAAAAAGGTGCTCAAGGCTGGTAAAATCAAGCCGGACGACGTGGCAGGAATTGGACTCAGCGGCCAGATGCATGGCAGCGTGTTCCTCGATAAGCAGCACAATGTCATTCGCCATGCCCTGTTGTGGAACGACCAGCGGACCGCAGAAGAGTGCGTCGAGATCGAAAACAAAGTCGGTGGTCGAGCCAAGCTTATCGAGATGGTCGCAAATCCTGCCTTGACGGGATTTACAGCTCCAAAAATCGTCTGGCTTCAGAAGAACGAACCGAAGAACTTTGCCCGAACCGTGCAGATTCTGCTTCCCAAAGACTTCATCCGCTTCCGGCTGACCGGCGAATTTGCGACCGAAGTCAGCGATGCATCTGGCACGTTGCTGCTGGACGTCCGCAACCGCCAATGGTGCAAGCCACTTTGCGACAAGCTCGATATCAAGGCCTCGCTGTTGCCGAAGGTGTACGAGTCCGAAGATGTGACAGGCGTGCTTTCTGATTCCGCTGCCAAGCTGCTGGGCCTGAAGAAGGGCGTCCCGGTTGTGGGTGGTGCGGGAGATCAGGCGGCAGGCGCTGTCGGCAACGGGATCGTCAAACGCGGGATCATTTCCGCCACGATGGGGACCAGTGGCGTCGTCTTCGCTCACAGCGACGATGTTCAGATCGATCCGACCGGTCGAGTCCACACGTTCTGTCATGCGGTCCGAGGCAAGTGGCACGTCATGGGCGTGGTCCTGTCGGCCGGGGGAAGCCTGCAGTGGTATCGCAACCAGTTTGCCGAAGCGGAAGTCGCGGCTGCCAAGAAAATCAAAACGGATCCCTACAACATCATTACCGAGCAGGCGGCAGAAGCTCCTCCGGGATGTGAAGGCTTGTTTTTCCTGCCATACCTGACGGGTGAACGAACACCACATGCCGATGCGAACGCTCGCGGCTGCTGGATTGGCCTCAGTCTGCGGCATGGGCGATCTGCCATGATTCGTTCGATCATGGAAGGGGCCACGTATGCGATGCGTGACTGCCTGGAAGTCATCAACGAAATGCGCATCCCGATTCGCGAGATTCGACTCTCTGGCGGCGGAGCCCGCAGCGAATTCTGGCGTCAGATGCAGGCTGACGTTTACGGACGTCGAGTCAGTGTCATCAACGCGGAAGAGGGCCCGGCGTACGGCGTTGCATTGCTCGCGGCTGCCGGAACGGGACGCTACAAGAGCGTCGTCGAAGCTTGTACCGCCACCATCAAGGTGACAGGAAGTACTGATCCGCAGGCGGAAGCCAAGCGGATCTACACCAAGTCGTACCCGATGTACACTCGGCTGTACAAATCTCTTAAGGGCGATTTCGTCGAGATCGCCAAGATCGTCGCAGAATCGTGATGTCGAACTGCGTAGAATAAAGGTGGTGATCCGAACGTCAGACGGGCTATTGGCCTGTCTGACAAAGGGTCTTCGTTCAACCGACAGGTTGAAATCCCGTCCTAAGGCCTCTGACGAACAGGTGTATCCCATGACGGCCCTGTATTTGACGGAAGACGATGTTGCCTGGCTGCTCGACATCGACACGGCGATCGAAGCTGTCGAAGAGTCGTTTCGCCAATTAGGTTCCGAGCGAGCCGAAAACCAGCCGCGCCGACGGGTCGATGGCGGAAACGGTACCAAGCTTCACGTCTTGAGTGCGGGAGCAGAATACCTTGGGTATGTCGGGTACAAGGCCTATGTCACGACACGCGCCGGAGCGAGGTTCCAGTTTGGTCTGTATGACGCTCGGACCGGCCAACCCGCCGCCATGATCGAAGCAAATTTGCTCGGGCAGATGCGGACAGGGGCCGCTTCAGGTGTCGCTACCAAATACATGGCCCGCCCCGATGCCAAGATCGTCGGTTGCTTTGGAACCGGATTCCAGGCTCGTGCCCAGCTGAAAGCGGTCTGCAGTGTGCGACGCATTGAGCGGGTTGAGGTGTACGGCCGACACGATGATCGGCGTCAGGCCTTTGCCGATGAAATGTCCGAATTCTGTAATGTCCCCGTTGTTCCCGTCCATTCCCCGGAAGATGTTGCCGCCGAGAAGGACATCGTCATTTGTGCGACCTCCAGCCACGTGCCGTTGTTCGACGGACACGCTCTGGCAGAAGGGACGCATATCAACGTGATTGGCAGCAATTACCTGTCGAAGACAGAAATCGATGTCACCACAATTCGGCGAGCGGACCACATTGTTTGCGACAGCCTCGACGCCTGTAAGCTGGAAGCGGGTGACTTTGTCCCGGCGATTGAAGATGGCAGTCTCGACTGGTCCCGCGTTCATGAAATTGCGGATGTCGTCCACGGTCGTGAAACCGGCCGGGCTCATGCCGAAGATATTACGCTCTTCAAGTCTGTCGGACTGGCGCTGGAAGATCTGGCGGTGGCTGTTCGGATTCTGGACAAGGCGCGTATTGAAGGGATTGGCTTGGCTTTGCCGTATTGATGTCGGCCGGTTGATGTAAATGGGAGTGATGGGAAGAATGGGATGTATGATTTGTTCGTAAATCATTGTCCCGCAGACCGTGGATCGGTCCGTCAATAGGCGCGGCTTAGTCCCTGTCCCGAAACCAGTTCCGTCAAATCTGGTGGTATTCGGTCTTGCCGTGAATCCACTCCTTCCGGTAGAACCCACATGGATGTTAGCCGGGTATGATCGGAATCGCCTGGCGGACTGAATTGTTCAAGGGGGCACGGACGCCATGTTTGCAGGCCGACTTACGGACCGTATCTATTCCACCGGGCTCAATCTTTGGAGCCGGATGCCAGCGCTTCCCATTTGCTGGGGAGCCTTGATTGGCCTCCTTGCTGTTTCGCTGTCTCTCTCGTGGACGCTGACGTGGAGTGATGACCGTGCGCTGGCGAGTGCTGCGGTACTGATGTTTGCCTGTGGTGTCATCGGGGGAACACGCGTTTCACTCGCCCGATTTTTCAGTCTTTCAGAACTGGCTGTCATGGCCTGTACGTGGGCGCTGCTGCAGCCGTGGTTGAATCCGTTGTTGGAAAGTCTGCTCTGGTATGTTCCGAGTTCGGTTCTTTCCACCGAAATCCTTCGGTTTGGGATCGGTTTGGCGCTGGCCACGCCGACCTGGCTGCTGGCTGGCTGGCTCTGCGCCAGTGTGATCTCGGGAATTCCTACGGTATCGCGGTCACGCTTCTCAGAGACGTCTACATTTGCCGGAATGACTGCAGGCGTGGTGCTCGCACTGTTCGCAATAGCGTTTGTGATGGCTCCATGGATCGGAGCATGGACCTGTACTGCTGTGGCCGCAGTTATGGCGATTGCAGCCAGATTCCTCGCGCCTTCCCGTTCGACCGCTGCCGAGGCTTCAAACGTCACTGAACCAGCAATGGTTCCAGTTGCGTCTGAATCGTCGTCGTCCGACTACAAGGTGCCCCGCAGCGTTATCTTTACCATCGCACAGGCTTACGCGGCGCTAGCACTGGGGGGATTGATTGCAGTGATCCTGCGGCTGATGTCGCAACTGATGCCCGATACGGTGCAAGTGACTTTTGCCGAGTGGGGGGGGCTCGTCATTGGTGTCGGACTTGGGCAATGGGTGCGAGGCAATCATAGTCGTATGGCAACTCGTGCGGCATCATTCTGGATTGTCGCTGCGTGTTCCGCCGCCCTGCTGCTGGCGGTGTTGCCCAGCGTCATCGGGATCACTCTTTCTGCCACAACAACGCTCACGTCAGTCCTTCTCCAACTGACATTTCGCTCGATTCTGTTGATTGTGGTGACGGCTCCTTTGGGGTTCGGTTTGGCGGGATTGCTTCCCAACACCGTCCACACATCGGGCAACCAAAAGAAGGAATTGCCAGGCTGGTGGCTGTTGCCTTTGCCGGTCGCCGGTGGATTTGTCACTGCACAACTGGGGTTCGAGTCGATCGGACTCATTCCACTTCTGACCATCTGCACGTTTGCACTCGTTGTCACAGGACTCGTTACTCTGCTGGCTGCAAGCCGCGACAGACTGCCGCGCTGGGGTATCGTGGGCATCACCTGCTGTTCTGCGATCGGATTGTCGGTCCCGTTGTGGCGAGCCAACCATAATCCAGTCACGACTGCGAAGTTGTTGTTTTCGACTCCCTCGTTCGTTGCTCATCGAGCCGGCTGGGAATCTCGATTGCTTCCAATGTTGGACGACGCCCGGGCGATCGATGTGCGAGAAGGAATTCGCGGTCCTTTGACTGTCTGGCGGTCGCACGGTCTGGAATTGCATCTCCGTGAATCTGGCATTCCCAAAGCGATTGTGACGGCCAATTCCGAGACACATCCGCAGTTTGCTCCTGAAGTATTGCAGGCGGTCCTCCCGATGGTGCTGTCACAGCATCCCAATCAAGTCTTGATTCTTGGAGCCTCCAGTGGTGTACCCCTGGCCACTTGCCTGAAGTTTCCTGTCCAGGACGTGACTTGTGTGGAAAACGATGGACCATTAGTGCAGGTCATCCGCGGGCCAATCGCACGCGAAACGGGACACGATCCATTTCAGGACGAGCGAGTCCGATTGGTCACGATTCCGCCGAGCATCGCGGTGATGTCACACTCAGAAACCTACGACGTGATTCTCAGTTCTCCACCCGCCTCATCGATCGTGGCGGGCGGCGCAATGTTTACGGTGGATCACTATCGGCACGTCGCACGTGCCCTGGCACCCGAGGGAATCTTCTGCCAGCGGTTTCCATGTGTCGACTATGGGATTGATCCGATGCGAATCGTAGTTCAGTCCATGCGACAGGCGTTCACCGAAGTGATTGCCATCGAATCGTCGGCGGGTGAATTCCTGCTGCTTGGCACAAACGTCGCCGGAACATTTGTCGCCGGGGATTTGCCATCGCGTCTACAGGCCACGCACGTTCGCCAGATTCTCGCCAGCAGCGGACTCGATTGGTCCGCGTTGTTGAATTACCCCGCTTACGACGATGCGGCACTTGGTGAAATCTGTGTTTCTGGACGAGCCTGGACCAATGCCCCGGCTAACGGAATCCTGGCGTTGCGAGCACCTGTCGAGCTGATGCGATGGGGTGCGAAGTTGAATGAGTTGCATCAGGTCCTGGATGCGCGCCGGACGACGCAAGCTCCGTATTTGAATCGCGAACTCGAAACAAAGGTCGCGCAGGAAGGTGTCCAACTGTCACGAAAGTCACGGCTGCTCGAATGGATGGATGACAGTTACGTGTCACCGGACTTGCTGCGACGGCTGGCGGAACTTGTGACCCAACAGAAAGTCGTACGGGAAAACCCCGATGCCGAATTCCATTCGTGGGGTTATCGCACGGCGCTGCGTGAGCAATTGCAAAGTCGCCGTCCCTCGGGGGTCCAGAAGGCGAGTCACTCGATGGCCGCCGAGGCAGTTCATCCAGAGGATCAGCGTCGACAGGAGTATTTCCTGGTACTTGGTCAGGCTGCCAGCAACCCAACGGCGGAGCGAATCGCGGCTGTAACGGCCTTTCTGAAACCTTTCGATCCCATGGTCAGTTACTTTGCCCGTCTGGAAATCGCTGACCTGCAAGCCAAAGGGAAAATCGATCCGGCAGCGGAATTGACTCACCGCCTGCATTCCGTTTACTTCTCACCAGTCGCAGATGGTTCAACACGCAACATTGCCACGACGCTGGAATTGATCATCCAACATCCCGAGATCGTTCCCGATCCAGCTCGACGCTTCGACATCCTGAACGGGCTGATTCAGACCTTGAGAACGCATTGGGAAAGTCGCCAGTCGTATGCTGTGAAGTCACCAAGACGCCGATTGGCCGAGATCGATCGCAGCCTGGTTGCCATCGACAAGACGGTGGATGCAATGGCAGGGCTTTGCGGCGAATCCGGTATCTCTGCAGCAGACATGGAGAATCGCAAACTGGTCATTGATCGACTGCTGACCCGTCCACTACATGCGTACCGTGAACAGCTTCAGCAGATGGCGGCGAAAAACGAAGGCCGCACCCGTGCGATTATCGATGGCGAAACTTCTCCGCCAAAGAAGTGAATCTCGATCGATCGCGAACACACGTGCCTACGATGCCTGTCGCATACGCAGTGTCGGCTTTTCCAGGGTGACGACGGTATTGGGCGGAACGCTCTCGTAGACCGAGGCACTCGCACCGATCACCGAGTTACGGCCGATGGTCGTGGTTCCACCCAGCACTGTCGCATTGGCGTAAATCACGACGTTTTCTTCAATGGTCGGATGTCGCTTGGAATTGCGGACCAGATTCCCCTCATTGTCCTTGGCAAAACTGAGAGCCCCCAGCGTCACTCCTTGATACACTTTGACACCCGCCGCGATTTCGGTTGTCGCACCGATTACGACCCCGGTTCCGTGGTCGATGAAGAATGAGGGGCCGATCCGCGCACCGGGATGGATATCAATTCCCGTCTTGCTGTGTGACCATTCCGACAACATCCGCGGAACCAATGGGACATCCAGCTTGTGGAGCTCGTGTGCCAGACGATAGATGGTAATGGCTTCCAGGCCAGGGTAGCAGAAGATGATTTCATCCAGGCTGCCGGCTGCGGGATCACCATCGAAAGCGGCCTGCACGTCGGTCGCCAGCAGATGGCGGACATCGGGAATCCGCTGCAGAAAGCGGATCGCTTTTTCTTGTCCGACAGCTTCAAAATCGGGCTGGACTTCACCACAGGCCAATTGATTCTTCCGACGGAAGTCGTGTCTGAGAGCACGAGCAATCTGCTGAGTCAGTCGGTCGTGCAACCCGTCAATCAGGTCTCCGACGTGGTACGTCACGTTACCGAAGTGCAGATTCTGCCGCTTCCGATAACCTGGATAAAGGATCTCTTTCAACGATTCAGCGATCTCCACCACAGCATCAACGCTTGGCAAGGGACAATGCCCGAGATGATTGATCGAACCGATCTCGTGATAGGTATCGACGATCCGGTCTGTCAGATCGGGAAGCAAGTCCTTCAATCGAATGTCTGTCGCCATCATGCACACCTTCCGCGAAACCGTCTGTGAAAACGATGCATCCTTGGAATCGACCTCACAATCCTTTCGACTGCATTGATTCCGACAATCCCCTTCCAGTGTCGGTTCGGTGAACCCGTTAAGGTTTGCCCGATCGTCAGATTCTAACACGTCTGGGCCGCTTCGCGCGGTCCAAATGATTTTGAAGTGTGCTGTGGAGATCGCAGCTTTGTGAAACGGGGTAATTTCGCTGATTTTTCCGCTGTTCAGAGGGAATCTGAATTTGCGAGGCAGTTCAGACGATGACGTTCTGGATGCGTTGGTTCCGCGGCCACTCCGAAGGTCAGGATGGATGACGTTTCGTACCCTGTTCGTAGATGCGTTCGTTCCACCGGAATCGTCCGAGCCCCACTATTGGTTCGAGACGCGTCGCCCGTTCTGTAACCTCGTATTCCTGTTGCCGTTACTGCTGATTTACGAATTTGGCGTCTTGGCGATCGGTGGTACAGAATCTGAGACATTTCGAAATGGTGCCGATGCGTGGATGCGTCAGTTCCTGTTGCGGCTGGGAATCGATCTGTTGTGGCTGCTGCCGGTCTCTCTTATCGGTGCGCTCGTTTTCTGGCAGTGGGCCAGTCGCCAGCCATGGCGAACATCCTGGGATACTCTCGGTGGTATGATTGCCGAGAGTCTACTGTTTGCTTTCGCGCTGATTCTCGTTGGCCAGGCGGTCGATTCCTGTTTCCGTCAGCCACAAACAAACCTTCTGCAGATTGAGGGATCCCGCTGGGCTCATAGTCTCTTGATCCGCTCCGTCACTTTTCTGGGGGCCGGAATCTATGAAGAGTTCCTCTTTCGACTCTGCCTGATTCCAGTCACCTATGCTGCCTTTCGGGCTTTATTGGTCCCGCACCGCTGGTCGGTTGGAGCGACGATTGTTTTGACGAGCCTGGTCTTCTCGCTCGCACATTACCTGGGAGCACCTGACCAGGACTACTCGCTGACGGTATTGACCGACGCCGTCGTTCGAGTCCAGTCAACACGCGCGCTGTGGTTCGGGTTCGTATTTCGGACGCTGGCCGGAATGTTCTTCGCAGGACTTTTTTTCCTGCGTGGATTCGGCATCACAGTGGGAGCTCACGCCGCCTACGATGTCATCGTCGGCGCTCTACTGATCTCTGAGTTATAATGGACGTCTTCTAGTATTACGCAGCGCGACGTTGAATGCCCACTTCCGTCATGCAACAGGTGGAACTGGTCAATAATCCCCGCTGAGCATGTTCGCACCATTCGGACATCGACAGCGGTTCGGCAGGGACTTTCAGCGACACTGTCAGGAATGGTTCTGGACGAATGCGTCGGACCATCCACTGATACATCTCGCGGCTGAACAGCGGCGTCGGGTATTCAATCGTTTCCAGCGTTCCTGGGAAGCAGGCCAAGTGCCGAGTCCAACAGGCGACGTCGTGGTGCCCCAGATTTCCCGGTTCACGGACGATCACCAGTTCTCCTTCGGGCTTCAGTTGGGCCAGTAACTCAGCCGTTGCCAGGCGAGCTCGTAGGGAAAGCAGGTTTTCCCGGTGCATGTTGACGTCATCAGCAATGATCAGATCAAACGGTGCACCCAGATTTTCGGAACCGTCGAGCTTCGCAAAATGAATTTCAAATCGTGCACCTGAACGCTGTTTGGCGCTCAGACGCTCCATGGAATCATCGATCGCTTCGACGTCGAAACCGAGTTCATCGAGCCATTCGGCCATTTCTCCGCAGTGGTCCCCGGCAACCAGCACATGTTGTCCGATCGTGTGGTTTCCGCCAATCAGCACGCGACGCAACAGGCGCGCAGGCAATGGAGGTTGCGTGACGGAAAGGTGACCTTGGCCATCCGGACGAAAAGGTCGAAGCATATGATGTCTCCAGAGACCGGTGCGAGATGGCTTCTCAGCGCAGGACAAGAAATGACGGACGATGGGTTTCTATGCCGATTGGTGCAGTGGGTCAAGATGATTTGTGATAAATCCACCATTTCGCAACCTCTCCAGAGAATACGACTTCGGACGTTTTGTGATCGCCAGTTTCGATGTCCACAGAACCGGGTTTCTCCAAAGTAGGGACAGTAGGGCTTCCGACACGTCATTCAACGGGATTCAAGTCGGCGACTGTGACTTTCGATCATCTTGTGATGGAGTCGCACGACTGCCCCCTGGAAATCTCGAGTTTCTGTAAACCCAGATGAGTACTTTACGAACAGCATCATCGCGACCAGCCCCGGAAACCATCTCGGGAATGGTCGTGTCGTTGCTGTTCTGGGTGTCATTGCTGAGTGCTGCGTTCCTGTTTGGGGCGGTCAGTCTGTCGCCCAAAATTCTGGAAACAATGAGGCTGCAGGACGACTACGACGGGACTCAATTCCGACTTGTCCAGGTCGAGCAGCAAAACGAACAGCTTCAGCGAGTCGTCGATGCCATCCGTCAGGATCCGGATTTTGCGACCGAGATGACGCGGATTGAGTTTGATGCCGTTCGGCAGGGTGAAGAAATCATTCCCGTCGATGCGGAACTGAGACTTTCACCGCGCGACCTGACCCAGATGCGAACACCCGCAATCGTTCCACGTGCCTGGTATCGGCCGCTGCTGGTTCCGTTTGCAGAGAACGATTCTCTGCGGATGAGCCTTCTGGGAACGGCCGCCGTACTCATCCTCGTTTCGTTCACCTGGATGCAGCCATCGACCGCGCGGCAACTTGCTCGTCCGGTTGGGGCGTGCCAGTCGTTTATGCAGACAGTTCGCGCCCGCTACCTTCGGTCGGGCGGCGTTAAGGCTCCGGGTCAACGGGGATGAATTCGTAGATATCCAGTTGGCATGTCTCGTCACTGGTCACCCAGGCCCAGCGAAACTTGGTCAACGGATGTTGCCAGACGTCATCGCGCGTCGCGAACGACCGCTTCACAACGAGATACTTCAATGGGAATTGATTCAGATCCTTCAGACCCGGACTATCCCAGGGATAAAGCTTGAGTTGCGGATCAGCGGCTGCATTCCCTTCGGGGCGATAATACTGCGTCAGTTTCTCCTTAAGATCGACAAACGGCTTTGGAAAAAAGCCCGAATACCCGTTGATCAAGGGCCGACGATGAAGCGTTCCCCAATACATCCAACCGGCAGTTTCTTCATAGTCCCGAACATTGTAGCCCGTGGGAAAGGGAAGGCAGACGACCGCATCGTCGGGCTCGGAGTTTTCACGTAACCAGTGCACCCATGCGGGAACGCCCGAAGTGGAAGGGATTTCATAGATTGACTGACGTGGCGGCCAGACTTCCATCATCACCAGCAAGGTTATCAGAACCAGCGGCCCCCATTGAATCCAGTGCATGATCTCGGGTGGAATCCACGGTACAGGAGGGATCAGTAACGCAGGATGAATCGCAGGCGGCATTGTGTCTGCGACGGCAGGGGTGGCTTCCTGAACGGGAACTTCTGAAATTGGCGGACGTCGCCGCCACCGCAGTGGATTCAACAAATCCAGAAACTCGACCGATAACCACGCGATTGCCAGTTGTACAAACACGGCAAACCGAAACGGGCTGCGAATCAGCGAGAACCCTGGCACATACTGCTGCAGCATTTCGTACGGGCTGGTTCCACCCAGTACCGGAACCCACGACATGAACCACACCGTGGGGCCCAGCGACAGTCCAAATGCAATCAGCCCAAATGTGACTGCAAACAGTCCCCAACGTTTTCTTCGTCCCAGCAGAGCAGCGATCAGTCCGACGGGAACAAGCAACAACCTGGCATTACCGCTGCCCAGAGGCCAGATATCGCGGCGCAACTCCTCTGGAAAATCCCAGTGGGGAAAACGAGTCCAGTCTGACTGCCGAACGTCGTTAGTATCGACGACAACTTCAGACTTGGATGTGTCTGTCGCTGAAGACGAATCCGTCGGAATTGCCGTCCTGGTAACATTCGAAACGGGCAGTGCGGCACGAAACGTTGTCGTTCGTGGGGCATCCAGGTAATCGCGCGGATGCGCGGACAGATCTCGAATCCAGCTTTGTTCACGTGTCCATTGATGCTTGCCTGCCAGCGATTTCTGAACATAAACCAGCGGTCCCAGGACAGATGCCGAGATCACTGCTGCGATGAAAATCGACAGCCAGAATCGGATCCGAAACAGACTCGCATTCCAAAACCACACCGAACTGGGGATCAGGAGCAATGTCAGAAACATCCCCCAGTAGTTGCAGAGCAGGTACGTCACACAGTAAGAGCCACCCAGCTTCAGTCCGTTGCAGACGACGGTCAGTTTCGTGTGAGATTCCACCGCAGCAGGCAGTTCAGCAGTTGCAGAATACTCAAATACTGCCATCAAGGAATGAATCGTCCAGACGACGCCGAAGAGTGTCGTCAGTTGAACGACCCCGGACTGCCACCACACAAATGGCAACATCTGGCAAATCAGACCTCCACAAAATGCCAGAAAGGGATGATGGCCAACACGCAACAGTAGTCGCCGACTGCTGTATCCGTTCAGAGAAAGAATCATCCAGAGATAGACGTTATAGGCCAGAACCTTGTTGCCTGTCAGCCAGATGACAGGTGCCACAACCACCATCAGAGGCTGTGCCTCAGAGAACGCAAATGTTCCCATAGTTGGGTGAAAGATCGGCGCATTCCAGTAGTCAGCAAAACCGGCAGAAAGCCGATCGGAATTCCACCACAGGGTCCAGACATTCAGCAACGGGACCGTAGATTCGGCTTCGAATCCCAGCGAAATTGCCGAACCCGGCTGGTATGCCAAGGGCCAGGATGCGAATAACGCAATCGCCAGGTAAACCGACCACCAGCAAAACTCGTGTCGCCACTTCGAACGCCAGTCAACAATGGATGAATCGCTGCCCGTCATACCATCACCAGCTTGCAGGATTCATCGATCTTCCAACGTGGCACCGGCGTTGACGCGGCATCCTGCCACGTGATGACCCCATGAATTACTCTGGTACGAGGACGATCTTGCCCCGCAGCGTTCCCGCCTTGTTCAAGGTATTGTCCTCTTGAAGCTTGTGGGCTAATGCCGCTTCACTGAGTGGCATGATCTTGCCGATCTGCGGACGCCAACGATTCAGTTCGTAAAGGGCGTTCAACCCATCACCTGCAGATCGCTGTTCTTCGGGAGTACCGTTGAACATCGCAAAGCCGATCAGTCGCAGATCCTTCACGTAGAACGGGCCGACCGGCAGTTCCGGACGTGCCTGGCGTCCGGCCATCAGCACAATTCGACCTCGAGGTGCCATCAGGCTGATTGTCCGGTCGAGTGTCGGTTCACGCTGGGTTTCAATCCAGAGCTGAATGCCACCATGCGGCAGGCTGAAGGCACGCAACTGATCATCCAGATTGGGGGCGCGATAGTCGAGTGCCAGATCGGCCCCAAGGTTCCTGCAGGCCGCCAAACTTTCGTCGCTGCCGCCTGTCGTGACGACGAATGCACCCGTCGCCTTTGCCAATTGAACGACGCACGACCCGACTCCGCCTGCCCCCCCGTTGACGAATACAACTTCGCCCGGGTGCAAGTCAGCATGTTGAAACAACCCCATGTGAGCGGTCAGTCCAACGAGTGCTCCGGCCGCCGCTTCTGTGTCGCTCATCGCTTTCGGTGTACGATAGAGCCACCGCTCATCGACTGCGGCGAAATCTGCAAACGTCCCCTGACGTCCGAACAACCCCTGATTGCTGCCCCAGACTCGGTCACCGATCGCAAACCGCTTTACTTCGGTTCCAACCTTGACCACAGTTCCCGCCAGATCGCAACCAATGATGTACGGAAAGCGACTTGCCATCGCGACCGCGCCGGCCCGGATGTAGGTATCAATCGGATTCACCGACACCGCACCGACTTTAACCAACACTTCATTAGCGCGGGGTTCGGGGGTGGGCAATTCTCCGTATTCAATCACGGATGCCGAACCTGTTTCGCGAATAAACGCCGCCTTCATACTACAAACTCCGACTTAACCACGGGAAAACCGCGGAACGCTCGCTAAGACAAAACCTCCGGGATTGTACCGGCGAATCACGTTCGTCGAAACTGACCCCGCAATTCCGTCCAGAGCCAATGACACCTTAAGAATTTTGGCGTAATGCCGTTTGCCGATGTGAAGTCGCTCTTCACATCGCACGGCCTTGTCGTAGACTCCGAGACGTTGGCACCCGATATCGAGACTCGGAATGGCGATTACTCTGACGTTTCCGGCCCTCAAACCTCGCATTCCGCTCGAAAAACGATGGCCGGCGGACCAATCAGTAACCGAGCGATCTCCGGATGGTGTGCGACAACCCGCTCCACTTCGCTCGCGGCACACTTCAGGGATTCTGCCGCCGCGATCAAAGAGATCACCGGACGCTCGGCCAGAAGAGTGGCAAGTTCTTCGACTCGCAGAATTTCGACCTGTCCTGACTTCGGATTTCCAACAATTTCGTCAACGAAATCACGCAGACCGTCGGGTAGATGTCGTCGCAGCCACTCTTCGACGGTTTGAGGAGAAACGGTCTGGCCATCACGTGCCAGGTCGCCCGATTTGGCTTCCGACATCAATCCTCGCAGTGCATCCAGTGCTGCGAAGACTTCTGTCGAATGTTCGACAATCTCTGCTCCCTGGTCTGCCAGATGGGCCAGTGCCTGACTGGCCACCTTCGCACCCTTCGACAGCGGTACGCGACCATCGCGAAGCACGATCAGTCTCGAAAGTCGTTCCGGCGTGAATTGGGTCTTCAGACGTTTTAGTTGCGCCGTGACGCTGTTCATATTCGCCTGAGTACAAATACTGATCCCCGTTCGGCCCGATGGACCGGCGAAGATCAATGGCACGTCCGGCAACTGGTCGTTGCGAACCGGCTCCCATTGCGGCGCCAATATTTGAACCAGTTGCGGCAGGCCGTGACGTACGATGTCTTCGGTCAATTCCGGACGATTCAGCGACACTGTCCGTTCGACCCGTGTCTTCCATTCGTCATCGAGAAACGTTTCAACTCGATCGGCTGGATTAATAGAGTCCGTCGTCGATATGGGGGCAACAACAGGTGCGGTCTCGGCAGTTGCTCCACGAGCAATCCAAGCGGTAAACCGATCAGCGCAGGTTGCGAGTAATCGTCGGGGTGTCAGTTCATCGACCGCAGAAAGTCGCTGGAAATCAGCAGGCTCCAGTGGCCAGAGTGAATCGGCAGATGGCGGTCGCACGAAAGTGGAACCGGCCAATGCCAGTCGGGCTGCGATCAGCTTTTCGGCTTGTGATCGAGTCAACGTCGCGAGCGATCGCGCCCCAAGTGAGGTCATGCGGTCATAATCGGCTCCTCGAGACTTGTCCTTCAATTCCGTCGCAAACGAAGACTGGACGCACGAGATGATCAGCACGTTCGATGTTTCATCATGCAGCGTGCTGGCGAGTTGCCCGAAAGCGAACAGTCCTTCTCGATCTCCGACCGAAGCCTGCAGAGCTTCGACCTGATCGAGACTCAGAATCACGGGTAAGTCGTTTCCTGCCAGGCGACAAAGCATCAGGACAACACGACGTGCCTCATGTTCACGGTCTTCATCGGTCCCTTCGTCCTGCGACAAATCGAGCCGGGCCAACGCCTCTTCTGGCAATGAATCGCCACCCAGCCAAGCACGCAGATCACGCCGATGACGTCCGAACGCCAGATGTTTGAAGGCAATCGTCGTATTGCGGTCCAGAAACAGGCTGTCGGCGACTCGTTCCAGCAACTCCTCCAATGCCGTGGGATCGGTATCCAGCATGTATTCGTACCACGGTTCCAGATCACCATCGGCAATTCGGATCTCTGCGAGTCGATGAAACAGGATTCGTTCGAACTGAGATCGTTGCCCACGAACCGGACGAAACCAGTCCTCGACCAGAGTGCGGCGGACATGCCGCCAGATCATCCGGGGACTCGCCTGCAGCCGAACCCACACAAACAAACTTTCATCACGGTCTGTGGCCGTGGGGGCCTTCAGCGTAAGCTGACTTCGCAATCTGCTGAGCAGGTGGGTCTTACCGGCTCCGGCAGCCCCGTGAATCAGCAACGCGGCCGACCGATTTTGCTTTCGGACGTGTTCGATGCCACGCAGGCATTCTTCGAATACCTCAGACTGAATTTCAGGAACATCAGCGGACGCCTCGTCCCAGGGGTTCGAGACGATCGCGTCACGAAACGGATTCATCAGACATCCCTTCGAAAAATTCACTGTCGAAAAATTCGCTGTGCAGATTCTCGACGGAGAGCCATTCCAACATAGTAAGTCCCCGCACCATCTGTCACGAGTTCATCGCGTTCGGCAGATGACAAACCGCTGGCAAAATCATGCCGATGTAACATCAGTCGCCCCTGTCGAGCCAACCCCAGGATTTCCTGGTCAAATTGCATTTTCTCGAGTCTGGCGGCGCGACGCAGTTCGCGGGCGGCCACCAAAGCACCACTGTCGGCGGCGGGTTCGATGTTGCGCATCACTGCGATCAGGTCGACCTTCCATTCCTGTGACGGCATCTCTACGTTTTGGAACGCGACTGCCACCCCGCCAAAAGGGACTCCCGTCGATTCGACAAGTTGCACCAGGGCTCGACGAAGGACCTCTTCAGGGACACTGGCTCCCTTCAACTGTCCAACAATCTTCGAAAGTTGGACGCCCAGATCGTTCAGGTACGGTTCCGGGGCTGGCGGACGGTTCCCGAAAAGTGACGTCTTTTTCTTCGGAAGTGGCGGGTGCTCAAACAGCTTCTGAGTATCAAGCAGCCCCTGGAAAGCGTTGAGAAACAATTCTTCCGTCAGTTGTTTGAGAGCTTTCCTGAGGTCCGTTTTTGCGAGTGATCCTTTTTTGTCGAGCGTCTCAAGAATCAGCGAGCGTGCGAACTCATTCTGATCGCGATCCCAATATCGTGGCTTACCTTTGGCCGTTTTGGGAGGAAACGGCTGCAATCGGTCAGCGGCGACAAACTCATCGAGAATCGGCGTGACTTTCGCCTCGCTCAATTTGTGAGGCGGCGCGAGCAGCTTCTCAACCTGCCCCGCCGTGACAGGCTCGGATGTCTGCTGGATCTGCTGAAACACATAGTCACGTGTTTCCTGTGATGGAGCCGTAACCACCTTGGATTTCGCCATAGACTCAAACTTTCTGAACGGACTGAATTTTCCAGAATCTTCCACGACCGCAAAGAGCGATGCGGATGTCAAACAGGAATGCTGCTGCTGTCATTGCTGCCGGAACTGTTTCCGCCAACCATGCAATGACGATATCAACGTTTGTCTGCAGACAATCTCATGGCAGATTTGCCATGACCCAGGCGTCGAGATCATTCAATTCTCGCTCATAGCCACCCGACAGAATGGGAAATCGGCACCATGTCTTGGGGTCAAGGTTTTCATCGTCCAGATGAAATGACGGAGCAAACCGTTCACGTTTCCATTGGTTACGACACCAGAGCGTAAAGAAACGCCGGACCCAGAACCCAGACTGTTTCAAGTCGTATTGCGGAAACGTCTCACGCAGGTGCCATAAAGTTTCCAGCGGGGTTCGCTTGTCACGAATCGACGAACGTTCAATGGCATCAAGGACATCGTAGGGCATCAAGTCATCTTCATCCGTCTGATGTGACTCGTGAGGCCGCAGTTCTGCCGTCGGGGGTTGAACATTGACCAAAGCCAGTTCTGGATGAGGACGATCCCCCGCAGGACCAGTCGATTCCATCCAGCGCAGCCAGTGCCGCAAGAAGGCCTTGTCGATCCCCGTGATCGGCGACAGTCCCCCTGATGTGTCACCATCCATCGTCGCATACCCGACGGCTGCCTCACTGCGATTGCTCGTCGCCAGCAGCAGCGCCTGCCGCGTGTTCGCCATCATCCAGACTCCGGGTGATCGCACGCGCGCCTGGATGTTCTGGAGAGCCAGATCATCCTGTTCCCACGTCATGTCGCGTCCGAGCGCCTTGGCGACCATTGCCACGTAATCACTGACAAGTTGATCGACGTCAAACTGATGAAACTCCGCTCCAATCCCGTCTGCGACCGCTTCCGCCGCGTTGAGCGTCGTCTCGGTACTGTTTTTCGTCGACTGATAGATGCATGTCAGCAATCGGCGTACAACAGCGCGATTGTCGGTCGCGTCACTTAACTGGGGAATGTAACTCAGTTTTGCCAGGAACCGCTCGCGACCCAGTTCAGCAATTGCGAACTCCACCAGCATCGCACACAGCAACGAAACCGCAGCCGAGTCTGCGCCACCACTGATAGAAACGACAAACCCTCGCGAACGACTCTTTCGCAGGTAATCAAACAGTGCGAGCGAAACCGCGCGCACAAACTCTTCTTCTTTCAGATCGGGACCGACCTCCCACGGCAGCGGTTGAGGCCTTTCGACGACGTAGCTCGACTTCTGGAACTGAAACGGAGACCGAACAACGTTGTCGTTGGGGTCACCAATCAATGGCCGGAAACTTCCTGTGCGAGCACGTCCCATGCGGATTTCGTCGATATCCAGCGTGGCACTCGTCACGGCAGAATCGGCATAGCTGAATCGAGGGCCTGCCGCGAGCATGCGTCCCGCCTGCGCAATCAACGCCCCGCCATCGTAGATTGCTCGTCCCGATTCATTTCCCACGAGGTTCGAATAGACATAGCCAACACTGAACGCCCGCGAACCTTCCAGCACGAAACGCTGCCTGACGCCGTGCTTTCCAAACGCAAAGTGACTGGCACTCGGATTCAGAATAATGTCAACACCCCGCTCTGCTAGTTCTGCTCCCGGTCGATTGGCGACCCATGCGTCTTCGCAGATCTCGAATCCGATGCGAACATCACCGACATCAAACAACAGGTCACCAAACGGCAACGCCTGTCCGCCAATCTCCACCTGCTCTCGAACATTATTTGGCCAGCGTTTGAACCAGCGAGGCTCGTAATGAATTCCTTCTCCAGCGAGATGTTGCTTGGCAACGATTCCCAGCAGGTTCCCATCAACAGCCAGAGCAGCCGTATTGAAGAGTGCACCACGATGCAGCAGCGGCAGTCCGAAAGAGACAGCAATTCCCTGAGTTTCCGGGACAAGCTCCAGCAGGAGCTTTTGCGCCATCGCCTGCGTGCCGCTGGAGAGGAACGCATCTTCGCAGCCGTATCCGGTAATGCAGAGTTCCGGCAGGCAGAGGATTGCCACCTGCTGTCGCCGCGCCTCATGAATGGCGTCGACGATCGCTTTGCGATTCGCGTCCCATGCCAGCGGAGTCGTGTTGAGCACCGCGGCCGCCACCTTGATCAGTCGCATGAAGCGTCCTTGTCGTTTTCCAAAAAAAGTGATGCTGTTCGAGTCGCTGAATTCTATACGATCGGCCGAGGAACGGACACATCACAGGAAGGCGACTTCGTCGTAGCCCTCATTCAAACTTCCATTTCATGACGTCAGCCTGCCAGCGAACCTTGAATTCCTCCAGGTCGTTTTCCCGCAGAATCAGCTTGAGTGTTTCCAGTCCCGACGGGTCATCCGCCACATTGCTGCGAAACGCATGGTAAAACTTTCGTAGCAGCCCTCGCTCCTGCAGGTAGTAGCACAGGTATCGTGCCTGCGAGTAGTTCGTCCCCTTGTCGCGGTCGTAAAATTCGCGGGTCGTCGTTCGGCACAGAGTTTCAAACGATGGCACTGTATCCTTGCGAATTGCGGTCTGCAGGCCTTTCAATCGCCAGTTGGTCATACCGATAATCCGGCCGTTTCGTTCATTCGACTGCTCGTACAATGAGGCCAGGCCTTCGTTAAACCACGATGGACAACCGGGAAAATTTGATTCCATGAACGGATGCACGATCTCATGCACCAGTGTTCCGCCGCCAGTGGCAATGTTCATGAACAGGGCTTTGTCTACTGAGGAGTAAAATCCATACGGTGTCGACGGCTTATGTTTCGTCAGGCGATTGGTGTGCTCCTCGTAGCTGTTGGCATCCTGAAACAGCCAGATATCCAGAATCGCAACGGGGTCTCGACTGAAGTATTCCTGTTTCAAGTGATCGACAGCCCATTTGATGGTCTTCTCGGCACGAACCTTCACAGTCTCCAGAGGTTCGTCACCGATCACGACAAATGGCTTTTGAATCACGACCGAAAAGCCATCATGAGGCAATCGCTTTTTCAGTTCCTTGAGATGCTGGTCATAATCCGCCTTGGTAAACGAGTCTTCCGTAGCGAGAGCATTCGGCCGATCCGCAGCACTCGAATTCTCAACCGTTAAAAGGGAGAGTGAGACGCCAAGAACGAACAGCGAGACCAGCGGATTAATCCGTCGTTCGTCGGTGATATCCGTCTGATTGTCAGCTAACGATACGCCTGAGAATAAATTGCGCATTCGATTCCCCTTGGACTGAGACTCCGTTCGGCGGGAATCCTAACTTGCCGAACACGCCTTGTGGAATACGGGTTTGCCGCTGGGTGGAGATCACCGGGGCTCCCAGACGCCCTGATTTCTCAACTCTTCGTAGGTGGATGCGTCGGCAATCAATTTCAGGTCTGCGACCAGTCCGCCGATTGACGACTTTGCCAGATGGCAAAAAATGATGCCAGGAAACTCGGTTGAGGTGGCGATACACTCGGTCGCCAACTCGAGAAAGTCCTGGTCGTGAGTCACGACGACACGGGCCAATTTCTGAGCTCGAACAAGCACTTGATCGTCTGGATGTCGATCGTAGCCGTCTTCCCGCGTCGTTAGAACATCCATGCCGCGTTCCCGAAGCGCGGTTACCACGGCGAACTGCATGTTGTGGTCGAAGTAGAACGGGACAGTCATGTCTTATCCCGGGCCAGCCTTAGCCGTGCCTGAAGTTCGGAGTTTACCAACTGATGTTGAAGTACCGCTAGTCCTTAAACAAGCGAGTTCCGTTGCGGATTTGTAGCGATTATTGGCGCGCA
>JBAWWJ010000085.1:0-29633 GCA_037146815.1 Planctomycetota bacterium | reverse complement strand
TACCGGTAACCCTAACCCTAACCCTAACCCTTATTATTACCTGCAGTTCCTACGACTTCGTTCGCCGCGACAATGTCCGCAAACGCAGCCTCGGCCATGATCGCGAAGATTCTGGATTGAACAATTCGGGCTCAGGTGTGACGTGGTCGGGTGTGACGGGGGCGTCGCCGATCATTCGACGTGGTCGCGTGTTCTGTTCGGAACTCGTTTTTCACGACTTTTGTTTCTTCCGTCACGGCAGTATCGTACAGTTGCTTTCCAGGCGATTTCGGTGCGGTGTGAAGGCTTCGTTGAGTCCCGGATGATCCAGCAAAATGTTGGAGTATGGAGACGACCATGATCGTAGCGCAGGTTGAGAAGCGTAGCGCGATTACGTGGATTCGTGGGCTGGTGACTCTGGTTGCCGTTTCGTCACTAACGGCTCTCTCGAATTTTCGAGCGCATGCGTCATCGACGGCGCTGGTTTCAGCGACGGTGGAAATCTCGTGCGTCTCGCTTGGCCAGGTTCGACTTCGGCCCGGAATGAATCCGCAGATGGCCGAAAAGGCTCGTAAGGCCGAAATCGAAAAGGCGCAGCAGAAAGCCAAAGAAAAGGAGCTTGATAAAGCTGGTCCGCTGAAGCCGCTCTTGAGATGGCTGCTCACTCCGAATGGTGCTCCAGGAGTTCCTCCTGAACAGTATGTGCCCGAGAAAGAAAACGGGAAAGATCGCGACTTCATGGACGGGCGGGCGCCGCATGATCTGAAGATCGAGCAAGTCATGCGAACTGCGGAGAAGTCTGCTGGCAAGAAGGACTGGAAGAGCGCGGTTGAGTTTCTGCAAAAGATTCTTGATCAACCCGAAGACACGCTTTATCGACTCTCCGATGGTCGTTGGCAATCTGTGCGACGGACGGCCAATGAACTGTTAGGAACCGCGCCGAAAGAAGTTCTGCAAGACTATCGAACTCAGTATTCGGGGTTGGCTCAGCAGATGCTGGCGGATGCCCGTCGTACGGGTCGGACTGCTGATTATGTGAATGTGGCAAACCGTTTTCAGCACACGCCAGCAGGCGTTGAGGCGGTGAATTATCTCGGCAGCATGCATTTTGACCGAGGCGAATTTGGATTGGCGGCAGCCTGGTTTGATCAGATTGCCCGTTCAACTCTCTCCAGTGATGGTGCGTGGCGCGTCAAGGCAGCATTGGCCTATCGTAAGGCAGGGAATCTTTCCGCCAGCAAGGAATTGCTCGCTGGTCTCGATCAGGCAAACGCCAATCGAGTGAACCTGGGGACGGGGGTTGTTGAACCGGAAGCGTGGATCGACGGGAAGTCGACAGAGTTGCCTGGTCGATCGGCGATCCTGAAGGAATGGACTCAGATCTACGGGACAGCCGCGCGCCGTGGGACGGCAATCGGTGGTGAGCCATTGCTGGCACCGCTGTGGAATATCCCTTTGACCAGCAGCCATACGGTCAAGCGGCGGATGAACTGGTTGCTGCAGGATCTGACGGATCAACAGAAGACTCCGGTGCTGGCAGCGATGCCGCTGGTGGCGGGGGGCAAGGTCATTTATCGCGATCTGCGAGGCGTTCGTGCTGTCGACATCGAGACTGGGCGAACGATCTGGGAAAGCATGGAAGGGGTCTCGGCCGAACGGATTCTAGGTGGACTATCCAATCAGCAGGTCGAATCACGCGAAGCCTGGCGATTCCGGATCAATCAGTTTCAAGTTGAGAATCAGGAGTATCAGGGGCAATCTGTTGAATACCACCCGCTTGCCAGCCTGTTGTTTCGCGACGGGATTTATGGGCTGATCAGCAGCGATGGACAACAAGTATTTGTGCTGGAAGATCACGGTATTCTGTCGCGACATCAGCCGGGGCAGCACTGGGGGTTCGACGGGTCCAATGAGTCGCAAGATCCATACGGAGTTCCCTGGAAAACGAATCGACTGGTCTCCTACGATTTGAAGACAGGTCGTCCGCGATGGAGCATTGGTGGCGGGGAGTCGAAAGAATCGTTTGATCTCCCCTTGGCGGGTTCCTTCTTCTACGGGACACCTGCCATCGATGGTGACGAGTTACTGATTGTGGCGGGGAAGGGTGACGACGTTCGGTTATGGGGATTGGATCGAGCGACAGGGACTCCTCGCTGGTCGCAATTGATCGCTTACACCGATACGAAGATCGAACAGGATATTGGACGGCGCTGGTATTGTGCTCAGGTTGCCTCTGACGGCGGTGTCATCGTCTGTCCGACGACGGTTGGCTGGCTGGTGGGTGTCGATCGAATGCGGCAGTCCGTGTTGTGGGCTCACCGGTATATTCCTCCTTCGGGAAGTCACGAACGAGATCCCAATTCTCAATTTGTGCCTCAGCGTGATCTGAGCCTGCAGTGGTCCCCTTCGGCTCCCGTGATTTCGGGAAGTACCGTCGTCTACACGCCACCAGAAGAAGCGATCGTATTGGCTCTCAATCTTCTGGATGGTCGACGATTGTGGGAAATGCCCAAGGAAACGTGGATGTATCTGGCTGGTGTCTTCAATGAGCGAGTCGTGCTGGTTGGTCAAACCGAGATTGCTGCCCTGGAACTCGCGACGGGAAAGATCCTTTGGAAATCGGCGCTGGATGGTGCTCAACCCTCCGGCCGTGGCCAGGGAGTCGAAGATCAATATTACTTGCCATTGTCGAATGGTGAGTTGAGGGTTCTCGATCTGAAAACCGGCAAGACGGTGTCGAGCGGCTATGTTCCTTCGACCCATTCTCCGCTGGGGAATCTGGCAATGCACCAGGGAAAGCTGGTGGCACTGGGGGCAAATGGTCTGGTCGGATTTGGTCAGCGGGAAGCAGTGCTGGCAGAGATTCAGCGGCGTAAAGCGACGAACCCTGCCGATAGCTGGGCCTTACTGCGCGAGGCTGAGATTCAGCTGTTGAATCGCCAGCATGCTGTGGCACTGCCGTTGTTGCAGGCCATCGACCCGGCAGGTCTGACAGACGACGAGCAATCGCGCCGCCACGGCGAATTGCTGGAGTGCCTGGCAAACGTCATTCGACAGGACCCCAAATCACGTGCCGCGGAGCTTGATGAACTGGGGCGGCTCGCGAAAACTCCGTCAGAAAAACGATTGCATCAGGAATTAACGGCGGAACATCTGGCGGTCAGTGGAAAGTCTCTGGAAGCCTTTGAGATCCTCTGGTCGCTAGGGAAATCACTCGACGCTGAAGCGACAATTGCTCGCAGTGACGACCCGCAGGTGCAGTTGTCGCCTCGTGTCTGGTTGTCGGCGCGATTGCAGGACTTGTGGAGTTCTGCGGAGGGGGCCAATCGTGAACAGGTTGATACTCGGGTGGCGGCTCTGATTGTCGATGCGAAGGGGGCAGCCGCATCCGTGCGCGGATCGATCGTTACGCTGCTTGGTTTCCATCCGCTGGTGGTATCGCTTAAAGAGTCCGTGATTGAGGAACTGGCGACAGCGGGGGACTTCGCCGGGGCTGAGATCGAGTTGCTGAAACTCGCGTCGGGGGTAGACCGTCAGGTTGCGGCGCGAGCCATCTTGCGGCTGGCACGGTTGATGGAGCAGTTTCGTCTGCCGGCAGATGCAGGTTTTTATTATCGTTCACTCGAAAACGAATTTGGCGATGTGGCACTGACAGAGGGTGTCACAGGTGCCGAACTGGTCAAGCAATTGCGTACTGACGGAAAGGTGGCAGATGCGAAGCGAGTTCGCGTTTCTGCCTGGGATGAGCGGCCTTTGCAACTGGTTCAGGGGCCGATTCAGTACATGCCACCATCGCACGAGAGTGTGCTCCGATCGCCATTGCCTTACTTCGATCCGTTGACTGTTGAATTCCAGCAGCAGGAACAGCGACTGGCGTTTGGGTATATCGATAACGGAACCTATTCGTGGCTGGCGCCGCTTCGCAGCAGTCCCCGCAATCATGGCGAGGGTTACATTGCCAGCGAATTTCTGGGCCATCAGGTTGTGCTGGTCAATCGTGATGTCCTGCATGTTCTGTCGCCCGTTGAGAAGCGATTGATGTGGGCCAAGGCTTTGGATGGGGCAGGGGAGGGTGGTCCGTTCTGGCGGCACGCCTCTCGTCCGCCGCAAGTTGCGATGTCGGTCGCCAGTCAGGACAATGAGCAGTTTCCGCTGCTGCAACAGGCAGGCGTGACAGGCCGGTTGGCGGTAGTTCAGCCGGGTTATGTTTGTGTCTACGGTCGCCGGTCGATCTCCGTTGTGGACCCTCGCACCGGGGAATGGCTCTGGCGAAAAGATGGGATTCCACAATTTGCTCAGGTGGTCGGAAACCGTGACATGATCTGCGTGATTCCTCAGGATCGCAGCAAGTCAGAAGCGTTTCGAGTCTCGGATGGAAAGCAGTTGAAGATCGACCGGCTGGGGACGATGCTCGGCAGCGCATTGCAGATGTCGGGCGATTCGTTATTGCTGCTGGAGGGATCGGGAAATTCGGTCGGATTCTGGAACTGGAACTGGGGCGGAGGCGGGGCCGGGGGCCGAAGCAAGCTTCGGTTGCATCAACCGCTCGCTCAGAAAGACCGCTGGAAAGTGGATCTTCCTTCCGGGGCGCTGGTGACGTCCATTGATCAGCACCAGTTGCTGGTGGTTCCTCCTGATGGCAAGGTGGAACGAATTGATATTGCGACCGGAGAGCGAGTCGCTCTGGCGCCGATTCCTGTGAAGGATACGAAGCTTCGCCGGACAGAAACGTTTGCTCTGGCGGACGACGACAACATCTATCTGATTTCCAATGTGATGGAGACTGCAGGTTTTCATCATTACGGCGAAAGCCTGCCATCGATACGTGCCAATGGTGTGATTCATGCCTGGAAACGGTCCGATGGTACACTCGCCTGGCGTCAGGAAGTGAAACATCAGAACCTGGTTGTTGACCGATTCCGTTCGATGCCCATCCTGCTGTTTGTGGCACGCAGTTGGAAGCAGAAAGGAAATATCAGTTATGGAACGCTGAGTATTCAGGCGATCCACAAGCAGACGGGAAAGATTCTGCACGATTCGACGGTCGCTTCGATGTACAGCGGGTTTCACAGCCTGGATGTGAATCTGTCGGAACTTTCGATTGAGCTGAAGTCCTACAACCTGCGAATGCGACTTGTTCCTACTGATGGGCCGGTTGCCGAGGTGAAGCCGGTCAAGCCCGCGGAGGAAGAGAAAAGGAACTGAGAAGGGGTGTTTATTCCATCGCGCCGACAGGGGTCTTTCCGAAAGTAGCCTTCACGCTCCTGCGTCAAGATAGCCGTCTGCAATTGGATGGCTGATGTTCATCGCATGCACGACTGCCAGGTCGTTAAGAAGAAAGACGGAAGAGGAGACCTTCGGTCGTCGGTTTCGGCGGGGTAGGGACTCTGCTCTCGGCATTTCTAATTCTCTGGAAGCCGCGAAAAAGAGGCTGAGTCGATCGCGAGTCGTTTCCTGCATCAAGGCTTGGAACAATTTCTTGTGAAGCTTTTTTCGAAGTGGCATTCGGCCAATTTTGAATTCGCCAGTTCTTCACGGAAAATCAACGGTCTACGGTTGGAATGTGAACTGTTTCCGTTTCTGATGAAGAAGAATCCGGTGACCACGGTCTAATGCCGTGGTTCCGCGTGTCAACCAGCGTTCGCACAAGGGGTGTCATTTGATGAAGCCAGAAAAGACTGTACTTGCTGCCACAGGGACCGGCTTGCTCCTGTTTGTCGCGATTGCTCTGCACGCGGTTGGCCAGTTTGGGGGGGCGTCGAGAGAAGATGCACCTGTTGAAGCTGTCACGCTGGATGCTTCGAACTTTGACGAGCATGCGACAGCGGGCAAAGAGGCCGACGCGATCTATGGCGATATTGCTCTGCGAAATGGATTCTTAACGGCGGTCATCGCGCAGCCGCTGGCGACTCGTCATGCGAACATGACCGTGAAGGATGTTGCCGGATCGCTGATTGATTTCAGCGTTCGTGGCAAAACGGGTGGTGATCAACTCGCCGCATTCTATCCCGGCCGCAAGAACTATTCGTACCGTTCGGTCGCGCCACTGTCACCCGCTGGTGGTTCGTCTGTTGTGACGGTGAAAGCCGACGGCACTGACGAACGCGCAGAGGCGATTGTTGCTTATACGCTCAATCAAAAGGACCGGTTTCTTACGGTGACTTCTACGTTTACGAATCGTGGAGCGAATCCCGTGAAGGTGGTTCTGGAAGACGATTTCCGTGCAGATGGCGGGAAGGAAGATATGACGCGGACTCCTGATGGGACTGTGGATCAGTTCTGGCTGTACGATCGCTTCTGGAGTCAGGCCTATGGAATTGATGCCGAAGGGTACAAGCTGCAGGTGACCAGCGACGCTCGTAACAGCGTGATTCGCTACGAGAATGCGGCCGGCGAAACGTCTGTCAAGTTGGCGCCCGGTGAGTCGTTCCAATTGAAGCGACGTCTCTATCCGGGAGCCACGATATTTGATGTTCAGGCTCTGCTGGCAAAGGATGTTTCGCCAGTTTCGTTTTCGGTGCCGACAACCGAAGATCTGGGGTATCTGCAACTCGAGATTTCTCAGGATAAAAAGGTGCTGGGAATCGCACGACTGGACGCGGCGGGAAAGCTCAAGACTCAGTTGCCTGTCGGACTCTATTCGGCGCGTTTGTATTTCGTCGGTAATGCAGGCGGCACTTATCCGATCGAAATCAAGCCGGGGGCGAATGATTTCGATTTCGATTTGAATGTCCCGCGCGGACGTGTTGTCGGCGCTGTCACGGATACAGCCGGGGGCAATATTCCATGCAAAGTGGAGTTGAAGCCGCTCGACGAAAAGATGCGGTTGGATTTTGGACCGGACTCGGCTGACTACGCGGTTCGGAACCTGGTGTACACTCCGAATGGCAAGTTTGAGCAGACCGTTCCTGCAGGCAAGTATGCCGTTACGGTCAGCCATGGTCCTGAGTTTGACACGATCGAGAGCGAACTGGATGTGAAGCCGGGGAACACGGCGACGTTCAGTGGGAAGCTTGTCCGCAGTGTCGATACAGCAGGTTGGGTCAGTAGCGACTTTCACAGTCACAGCACCCCCTCGGGGGACAATACGTCGAGTCAACTGGGACGAGTTCTGAATCTGGTCTGTGAGCACGTTGAGTTCGCACCCTGCACCGAGCACAACCGGGTCAGCACGTATCAGCCGCATATCAAAACGCTGGGGATCGAGGCGTTTTTCTCGACCGTATCGGGGATCGAGTTGACCGGGTCGCCCTTGCCGCTGAATCATCAGAATGCATTTCCGATGAAGTACACACCACGCGTCCAGGATGGAGGTGGTCCGACGGCCGGTCCCGATCTGGAGTCACAGATTGAACGTCTGGCTCTGTGGGATCAACGGAGTGAAAAGCTTGTTCAGGTTAATCACCCGGACATGGGTTGGATGTTTTACGACAAGAATGGCGATGGAATGCCCGACGCGGGGTTTGAGCGGGCGTTTCCGTTCATGGATGTCGTGGAGATTCACCCGATTGACCACGTCCTGGAACTCGGTCCGACCGCGAATCGAGGGACCGCAAAGTTTCATAACACGATCTTCAACTGGCTGCAGTTATTGAACCAGGGATTCCGGATTTACGGTGTGGTGAACACGGATGCTCACTACAACTTTCACGGGTCGGGCTTTCTGCGAAACTGGATCCAATCGTCAACCGACGATCCGGCAAAGATCAATCACATGGAGATGGTCCATGCTGCCGAGCAGGGGCGGGTGGTGATGTCGAACGGGCCGTATCTGGATGTGACTGCCAGTGAAGTCGGCAAGTCTGAAAAAGTTGTTTCTGGGCAGGATTTGAAGGCCCCCAGTGGTAAGGTGACGCTGAGGGTTCGCGTTCAGTGTCCGAACTGGCTGGATGTGAACCGGGTCTTTGTTCTCGTGAACGGGCGGATTCATCCGTTGCACAACTACTCGCGCCAGAACCATGCAGATGCGTTTCGCAGTGGGATTGTGAAGTTCGAGCGGACTCTGGAGTTGGAGTTGAAGGGTGATGCACACATCGTTGTGGCGACAGGGCATGTTGGCGGCAAACTCGGGGCAGTGTACGGCCCGACTTACGGGACTGCTCAGCCAGCAGCACTGACGAATCCGATTTTCGTCGATGTTGATGGAAATGGCTTTCAGCCCAACAAGGATACGCTCGACGCTCCACTTCCTGTGAAGTATCCCACGAGTAAGTAAACTCTCCGGGTAGCGATGTCCGGAACCAAGTCAACAAAGGGTGAAGCATGCTTGAGCAGAGCAGATCTCCCTGTTCACTCGTGCGTTCTTCGAGTGTTATGGTTGGAGGGCTCGTCAGCCTGATTAGTTTCTATCAACGATTCCTTTCTCCGCACAAAGGATTCTGTTGTGCTCACCGCGTGTTACATGGTGGGCCGTCCTGTTCGGTTGTTGTGGAATCGATCTTGCTGGAACGGGGAGCGTGGTCGAGTTGGAAGGACATTTGGCTGCGATTTCGGGAATGCCAGACGGCAGCGCGCACTTTGCGAATGGAGTGTAAGGGGCAGTTGTCGGCAGCACTGGCCATCAGCCAGAACTCTGGCGAATCTGAAGCGGCCGCAGAGACTTCTCAGGCAGGGGCAACCGCCGCGAGTTCAAACGACGACATCTCCCGCTTGTGTGTGGAATGTGCCTGTTGTTACGGTTCGTGCATCCCTGAATTCTGGATTTGAAGGATCCAGTGAGGGCGACGGAACTCATTTTCCCCAGATCAGGGGAGGGCCATCGAGGTGCTTTGTGTAGCGATCGCGAAATTCGAAAAAACGCGAGTCTGCAGTCTGTTGTGCGGCCATGGTGGCAGCGCCGAAGCGGATTGCCTGGCGGATTTGGTCGTCCCCGCCGGCTCCCAGTGATTTGATGGTATCAGTGATTTGCAGGATACGTGGGTCTTTGGCGATCTTCGCTTCCGTATCGACTCGCGGTTTGGTTCCGTCCTGCGATTCGCGGTGAGACCAGATCACGTCCCATGAACCATCTGGCATCCGTGCGCCGAACGCTGTTTGAACGACCGCCTTTAGCCCATCCGTTTGAACTTCGACCCGGGTGGCTCGCAGGCCTCGGACAGACTCGGCATCTGCCGCTTTCGTCGCCGATTTCAGCCAGTCCTTATTTTCGGGGGTGGAAGTGGCGGCGCGAGGTTCGCCGGTCAACTCTTTCAGGAGTGAGTCAACCTGAGAATTGAGGGTCCGCGTCAGGAGCGGTGCCAGATCGATGGATTTCTGGTCGCCGTCCGTACGAATCAGTAAATCGCCTGTTCCCTGAAAGTCGAGGGGTTTTCCGAGCGTGTATTCGACGAGAGCGATCCGTGCAGCCCACTCCCGATCATCTTGAAGACGGGGGCCGACACGATCGGACAGGTCGGGCGGGTTCGCGGTGAAATCGACCTTGCGCTGCGTCAACTCCCGCTGCAGATCGTGATGGTCGCGTGACTCCACGTTCGGCAGGAATTCGCTCCAGGCCCACATGGCCACGCGTTTGCGATCTGCCGCTGCAGGCGTAAAACGATTGATGGTCTCTCGTTCCAGTTCCAGCCAGACAAACTGAGGTGGATCGAGTGGTGATTCACGTTGCGATTCTGCTCGTTCCAGTTCCTGCTTCAGGAAAAAAGCGAGTCCGGGTTCTGCAACGGGAGCGGCTAGACGCTTTTGCAATCGTTCGATCAGTTGGCGATTCGCCAGTTTTCGTCGATCTGTCTCTGCGACGGTTGCTTTCAGGAAAAGGTCCGGCAGATGCTTTTGAAGCCACTGACGATCGGTTGCGACGATCATTGGTCCGTCGGCTGGAGCAGCAATCGCAATCCCGCGTACAACTTTCCCCGATTTCAAGCTGATGGCGTCAACGGACAATTGGGCGATTGCTGCCGTCTTCGATTGACTGTATGCCGTGGAATATGTGATTGCCACGAGAGTTATGGCCGATGCTATGATTCGGTGGATGGCCATGGCTGTGCCAGTCAGTCTGTTTTTGACTCAGTTGCGCAGTGCGATTCTATCCATTGAGAACGAATTCTCTCGCGTGTATTCAACAATGATGTCGAAATTCTGGCTTTCGTCGCATGATGAGGCAGAATTACGAGGACGTTAGAAATAGGAGTTGTGTGTCCAAATATCTCCCTGAATTGTTGTGGAAACCCGTACGGCGACGTTGACGACTCCAGGAATTGATGGTCGAATTACAGCGTTTGCGCGATTTCTGGTCATCAATGCCCCATTGGTTTTGTGAGAAAAACGCGAATTCTTCGGGATTTCGCGGTGTTTTTGTCCGAATTCGGTGTTCCGAATGGTCGGGTGAAGTTTGGAGTTTGTGTTTTTACATTCGTTGTTTTGGAGCCAAAATGCAAAAGATTGGAAAAGGTCAACGTAAAGCCTTTACGTTGATCGAGTTGCTGGTGGTCATTGCGATTATCGCCGTTTTAATTGCGCTGCTGCTACCTGCCGTTCAACAGGCGCGTGAAGCGGCCCGCCGTACGCAGTGCAAGAACGGTTTGAAACAAATGGGGCTGGCGCTGCACAACTATCATGACACGCTGAACAAGTTCCCGGCCGGGGCACTGCGCGGAAACGGATGGGGACATAGTTTCTGGATTCCTCTTCTGCCGTACCTCGATCAAGCTCCTATGTACAATCAGTGGAACTTCTCTCAAGGGGACGAGGGTTGGACCAACAGTGGTAACCCGAACATCAACGTCATTGGTGGGAAAACGATTCCCGTTGCCTTGTGTGCTTCAAGCCCACTGAAGAACAATGTCAACGCACGTGGCGATCAGAATCAGCCGATTATGGCCGCTCAATACATGGGGATTGGTGGGGCTGAAAACCGTGGTAACTTCAATAACAGCAACAATACGACCAAGCAGCAGGGGAATTCGAATATTGGTGTTTATTCCAACACAGGGATGATGCCAATCGATGAATGTTTGAATATCAAGGACTGTACCGATGGGACATCCAACACGCTGCTGATGGGTGAATGCAGCGGGATCATTGCTGATCCTGCGAACGTGAATAACCGAGGCGATTGTCGGCCAGGTGCGACGTGGGGTTGGGCGATGGGAACGCATTCAAGCTGGGGCAGCATTGCCGCCAACAACCTGAGTCCCGATGCAGGGCCAGGTGGTGTCGGAGTCATTCGCTACGCTCCGAACTCCAATGTTTTGAACACCGATGGTTGCGCGGGTGGCGAGAATCAACGACGTAACTGTCCGCTGACCTCGGCACACGTCGGAGGTGCTCACGTGCTGATGGGTGACGGAACTGTCCGGTTTGTGTCGAACAACATCGACATGATCGTCTTGACATACATCGCCGTTCGTAACGATGGGCAGACCATCGGCGACTGGTGATCTGGGTACTTTTTGAATTCGGATCGAGCCTGTGCCATCACGTTTGAGTGTTGGCACAGGTTTTCGTTTATTCAGGGCTTAGGCAGGGTCTGTTCACTGAGGTGAGCAGGGCAGATTCTTTTCAACAGGGATTCGAGGCTTATGACAGCATTTCAATGTTTTTCCGTTCCCGTTCGATCACTCTTCGCGTTAGCGGTGGTGGGCCTGCTGGTGACATCAGGTTGTGGCGGTGGTGCGGAAGGTGACAAGTTCAAGGGTGAGCGTGGAAGTGTTTCTGGGACGATCACCTACAAGGGTGCTCCTGTCCCAGCAGGATCTTCCGTTGTCTTTCAGGCCGCTGCTGGTTATACGGCAGGTGGCAAGACGAACGAAAAGGGTGAGTACACCCTGAGTTACGAGGGCAAGTCGACGATGCCTGGCGTTGCGTATACGGTCCAAGTCAGCGCTCCTGCCGGGGCGCCTGCCAAGATTGATCCCGCGAATATGGGGCAGTCTGCTGCTCCTGCTGCTGCACCGATTCCGGTGAAATACAGTTCAGGTGCATCGAGCGGCTTGGAATTCACTGTGAAAGGTGGCGCCAACAAGGCAGATTTTGAATTGAAGGACTGAGTTCGCTCTCAATCCAATGATGTTCAAGACCTGGATCTCACACGGTGGGATCGCAGGTCTTGTTCGTTTATGGCATCCTACTGTTGGGAGCATGACGGACCTGTAGCGGCAAAATGGCAAGGACATTCCCATGGGGCGCAGACCAGAATTTCGAAGTGTTGGTTCGCACGCCCAGGTGTACTGGGCGCAGCAGACGCTTTTGACTTTCTCGGCTTTGCAGGTACGCGTTCTCGTCACCCTGACGATCTGCATGCTGGCTTCGTGTAATACGGCCACCTCGCCTCCTTCTACCACCAGCCAGGGTTCGTCGCCAAAGGTGTCTGGCGAGTCACAATCGGGGAACACGGTTGCTTCATCTCAGGTCCGTCCACCGGTCGCGCCAGTGATCCCACGGGCTCCGAGTCCTGACGATTGGTTTGAAGACGTCACGGACCGGTCGGGGATCAAGTTTACGTACCGCAATGGCCGCGAGAGTGAAAAGTACACGCTGCTCGAATCCGTCGGGGGCGGAGCCGCGCTGCTCGACTTTGATCGTGACGGAGATCTGGACATCTTTGTCACGGGGGGTGGAACGATCGGGGGGACGCCAGTTGCAACCGCGGGCTTGCCATCCGTTTTCTACCGCAATGACGGGGATTGGAAATTCGTTGATGTGACCGCTGAAGTGGGATTAGCAAAAGGGATGGATTACTCCATCGGCTGCAGTTGTGTTGACTTCAATCGTGATGGATTTCCAGACTTGATGGTCACTGGCTATCCGCATTGCCGTTTGTACCGGAATACCGGACGAGGTGGGTTTGAGGAAGCCAGTGAACAGGTTGGTCTTGGTTTCGAGGGACTTCATACCGCTTCAGCATGGCCGGATGTGAATGAAGATGGCTGGCCCGATTTGTTTGTCGCCGGTTACGTGACCTTCGATTTGAAAGAGGGGCGTAAGTGTGGCGATGATCTGCGCAAGATCAAGGATATCTGTGGCATCTGGCAGTATCCTTCCGCGCCGGATCGATTGTTTCTGAATCGGCAGGGAAAGTCATTTGAGGAGGTTTCGCAGCAGGCCGGGATTCGGACCGATGGTAAGGGACTGGGAGTCGTTGCTGCAGATATCAATGACGATGGCCACGTCGATATTTACGTCGCGAACGACTTCACGACCAACCATCTTTATCTCGGAAACGGGGACGCGACCTTCCGTGAAGTTGGTCTGATTTCCGGTGTGGCCAGCGACGAATTCGGTGTCCCCCAGGGAAGTATGGGAGTCGACATTGGCGACTATGATGGGGATGGCCGTGGTGATCTGTTCGTCACGAACTACCAGTTGGAAGACAACATCTTGTACCGCAATCAGGGGGACGAAAGCTTTCAGGTCACGACAGGTGCCGTCGGACTGCGAGACATTTGTCGTCCGTATGTGGGATTTGGAACAGGGTGGGTCGATTTCGACAGCGACGGCTGGCTTGACCTGTTCGTGCTGAACGGACATGTGATGTATCACACTGGGCACAGTCCCTATGAACAACCTTCGTTTCTGTTTCGCAACGATTCCGGAAAGCGATTCGAAAATGTGACGGCCCGTGGGGGGCCATACTTCAGTGTCCCGCATGTTGCTCGCGGTGCCGCCGTCGGTGATCTCGACGGCGATGGTGCGGATGACATAGTGATTGTTCATCAGAATGCGCCGGTGACTTTGCTGCGAAACCGGTTAGCCCCCAAACACTGGATCCGCCTGGAACTTCAGGGGACAAAGTCCGAGCCCTATGCCTGTGGAGCCACTGTGACGATGGAATACCAGGGCCGCAAACTGGTGCGACATTTGAAGAGCGGTGCTGGTTATCTTTCGCAGTTCGATCGGCGGATTCTGTTTCCGCTGAAAAATGACGAACCAGTTACGTGTGACATCAGGTGGCTGAGCGGAAAGCATGAGCAGTTCAGAAATCTGATGCCACGGAAAACGAATCGTCTGGTCGAAGGTGAGGGAGGGCCGTGACAAATACTCCTGATGGGCTCAGCACGGAATCGATTCGTGCTCCGCGATCTGCTGCCAGAGTATGGATGCTGATTGCGACGATTCTGACGCTGGTTGGGATCGTCGTCGTTCTCGCGACTCAACTGCGTCCGTCACCCGAGAAACAACTGGTTCAGGCGCTGATTCTTGAGACGTCTGACCCACATCAGTCGCTACGTCTGCTCGACTCGTGTATTCATGCCTCTGCCGAGGACGCCCCTACTGCCCAAGTCGTGCGATGTCGAGTCCTGTTGCTTCTGCGTCGATCCGACGAGGCGTTTGCCAGTTTCCAGCGTATTGCCCGTCCGACTGAAGCGGGGTCCGACGAATTGCTGCGACTGGCTCACGCCGCACATGTCGCGGGAAATCTTCCTTTCGCCCAGCGAGTCTTCGAAGTGGCAGGGCCAGCTGCATTGTCAAACCCCGTGGTACTGCGGGAATGGATCGATGTCATTTATCAGCAAGAGGATCGCACAGAGACGATTCGCTTGTGTCGGGAATATGCCAAGCTTGTTCCCGAGGGATCTTTTCCATGGCTCGTTTCGGCGTCGATTCACCATGAGAACAACAGTGGGTCGCTGGCAATTGACGATTACCGCGAAGCTCTCCGTCGCAAATTGCCGGATGCTGAAGCTGCCCGAGTTCGGTTTCAACTGGTCTCACTGCTGATGGAACGCGGCGATATTTCTGAAGCACGTCAGCACTGTGATCTGCTGCTGAAAGCGAGTGTCGATGCCAATTCGAATGAACTCGTCGCGATTATCAATGCGGAATTGTTGTTTCGGGAAGGTAACTTCGAAGAGTCGACTGAGGTTGTCGAGACGCTGCTGAAAAAGAATCCCAATTCGCTGGTCGCATTGATGATTCGCGGTTTCCTCAAGTTCGAATCGGGGAAATTTTCCGAGGCGATCGAGGACCTGCGGGGCGTTGTTCAGAAGGATCCGTACAATCAGCGAGCCCACTATAAACTTGGACAGGCGCTGCAGAAGACTCAGCAGACGGAAGCTGCGGCGATCCATTTCCAGCGCAGTGAAGAACTGGTCAAGTTGAGTTCTGAAGTCATGGTCGTCGGTAACCTCCTGGCGAATCAGCCGGGGAATCGGAGTCTGCAACTGAAGTTGGCCGAGCTTAACGAGCAACGTGGGAATTTCCGCGAAGCGGCACGTTGGCGTAATCAAGGGACCCGCCCCTGAACAGCAGGAGAATCGGCTTTTTCAATGTAGAGTGGAGTGGGTGCCACGATCTTGGAGTCTTCGACAAGGTCGTGCTTGATTTGGTTTCGAGCCCATTTCACAACCGATCTCTTCGCCGTCTCCAGGAAATCTCACTCATTCTCAAGATCCATCGAAGACACGGCCTTGTCGCAGATTCCAAGACCGTGGCACCCATTCCATATGTTGGCGCCGGCCCACCATAAAAAATTGATGGTGGGCCTGCGCTCGAGGCGAGCTGGGCTCACCCTACATCCTGTCCAGCTTCGAAATGACATTGACTCGCCCCTGAACAGGGGGACGATCAAGCGAGCAGCTTGCTCACGACGTTGCCGTGGACGTCGGTCAAGCGAAAGTTTCGACCGAGGAATTTGTAGGTCAGTTTCAAATGGTCAATGCCCAGCAAGTGTAACATCGTTGCCTGCAGGTCATGGACATGAACCCGATCAGCAATGGTGTAGTAGCCGATCTCGTCTGTTGCTCCGATCGTCTGGCCCGTTTTGAAGCCTCCTCCTGACATCCACATGGTGTAGGCGTCAATATGGTGGTCTCGGCCTGGCAGCGTTTCGCGGTCTTCACCCTGAGGCGTTCTGCCGAATTCGCCACCCCACACGACGATGGTTTGATCGAGCAAACCACGTCGTTTGAGGTCAGCAATCAGTGCGGCACTGGCACGATCGGTTTCGCGGCAGCGGTCATCGAGCGATTTGGCCAGATCCGTCCCCGCATTGCCGTGGTGATCCCAGTCCGTGTGATAGAGCTGTACAAAACGAACTCCACGTTCGACAAGTCGTCGGGCCAGCAGACAATTGTTGGCGAACGAGTGCTTACCAGGTTCCGCTCCGTAAAGGTCCAGCGTCTCTTTCGTTTCGCCAGCCAGATCCATCAGTTCAGGAGCACTCGACTGCATCCGGTACGCCATTTCGTAAGAAGCGATGCGGGTGGCGATTTCAGGATCAGCGGTGGCATCCTGGCGAATGGCATTCAAATCATTCACCGTTGCGACGAATTCTCGCTGGCGATCAGGATTGATTCCACTGGGGTTTTCGAGGTTCAGGATCGGCTCTTTGCCCGATCGCAATGGCACTCCTTGAAAGTTCGTTGGCAGAAAACCACTTGCCCAGAGCGGAGCCCCGCCACGGGGACCTCTGGGACCGGACTGCAAGACGACAAATCCGGGCAGGTTTCTCGATTCGCTCCCCAACCCATAGGTTACCCAGGCTCCCATGCTGGGGCGCCCCATGAACTGAGGTGATCCTGTGTTCACGAACAGCTTGGCCGGACCGTGATTGAAGACATCTGTTGCCATCGATTTCACAAAGCAGAGATCATCGGCGACACCTGTCAGATGAGGAAGCAGTTCACTGATTTCGGCTCCCGATTCCCCGTGACGGGCAAACTTGCGGACGGACCCGAGTAACTTGGCATCGGACTTGATGAACGCGAATCGCTTTCCTTTGACATACGATTCGGGGATCACCTTTCCATGCAATTCTCGCAGTTTGGGTTTGTCGTCGAACAACTCCAGTTGGCTTGGTCCACCTGCCATGAACAGGAAAATGACAGCTTTTGCCTTGGGGTCATGATGCAATCCACGGCTGCCGGGACTAAAACCAGGTGGCTGAACATCGGCGTGAGCGGCTTTTCCGTCGTCAAGCAATGATCCCAGGGCCATCGCTCCGAGTCCGACACCGCAATCGCGAAAGAAGTGCCGTCGTGTCATTTCTCGCAAGCGAAATTGTTCGAAAGCAGAATCGTGCATTCTTCTGATCCTTGGGGCGAAACTCAATTGCGACAATCTGGAGCCTGAACCTTACTCCGCGAGAGGGACTGCGCCATCCAGATATCGCCAGTTCTTCAGGAAGTTGATCAGGTCGGCCATTTGTTCCACGGAAATCGTCTTTTCCATTCCAATCGGCATCAATGACTGCCCGCTGGATTTTAATTCATCGACGTCACCGCGTAACACCGTTTCTTCCTTTCCTTCCGGCAGTCGAATCGTAATCGACGATGCCGTTTCGTTTTTCACGAGACCGGTAAAGATGCGTCCCTGTTTCGTGACGAGTGTGTAGGCGAAGAAGTTGGCATCCACCGCTCGATTCGGATCCAGGATGTTGGTGAGCAGGTAGGCAGGGGTCTTGTCTCGCGTATCGCCGATGTCTGGCCCGACGTTGACACCCAGATTGGCAACGCGATGACATGTGACACAATTCTTTTCGAAAATCGCTCGCCCACGCGTGGGGTCACCTTTGATCTCCAGTGCTGGCTGGTATTTCGTCATCACGGCTGCTCGATCTGATGAGGCCCCTGAAAACAGCTTTGCAGAGCGAGCCATAATCTCGGGGTTGCGGTGCTTTGTCAGTCGGGCCTGACGCGTGATATCGACTTCGGCGGGCTTGATCAGATTCTGCTCCAGTTTTTCCAACAGCAGGACCGTGCGAGATTCATTGGCGAGGAGAACATCCAGGAATGCGCGACGCAATTGTGGTGTCTGGCTGTCGAATGCCTCGAGCAAACGCGTTCCGATCATGTCATTGTTCGACTGGCTGACCGTATCCAATGCTGCCAGACGCAACTGGACTTCCTCGGAGGAGAGGGCCAGATCGAGTACCACTTTGGCTACGGCTTGATTTGGCACATGTCGCAGGGTCTTCAAGATCAACAGTCGGCGTGTCAGCGGCGTTTCGGCATCGCCCACTTCATCAAGAGCACGAGTGATCAGAGGATCAATCAGGGGACGCTCGGTCTCACCAATTTGTTCCAGATGAGTCTGCAGACTGATTCCACGGCGTGCCGCGCCCTGGCCGAATCCGCGTAATCCCGCCAGTTGCAGGTCATGCACGACCTGAGTACTAAGTGTCGGCGATTCAAATGTCAGCAGCGACTTGAAGTAGAGTTTCGCTGCTCCCGGAGCCATTTGTGCCGCCGCGACTTCGCTCAGTTCTTCGACCAGTTCCGTGCCTCCGTCGGGTGTGGCACCGCTCGCCTGCCAGTGATCCAGCAGTTCGACGATCAACGATTCCGGAGGTGTACAGCGGATCGTTGCAACGGCAACTCTCAGCCAGGGATCTTCGGCGCCGTGATCCAGAAGGTGGATCAGCAACTTGCGTTCGGTCCGTGCATCGTCGCTGCGGCCGCTCAAATCGAGTGCCAGTCGGAAGCGGACACGATCATCCGTTTCATCTTCGACAAGATCCATTGCTTCTTCGCCAAGCAGTTCGTCCAGGTTTTCACCGATCGCTGCCGCGACATGTTCGCGGACTTTCGCGTCGCGATTTTTGGTCTCGGACCAGGCGAGTACGGCTGGGGAGAGTCGTGATTCCAGGATTCGCAGCATCCACAGGACTCGCAGTCGGCTGCGTGTCAACTTGTTCTGCTTCCAGTTCGCCTTGAGCAAGTCGCGAACCTCGTGTGGATTCCGCTCCAGCAGAATTCGCATGGCCGTTTCGCGGTGCCAGGCATTGCGATGCTCCAGAAGTTCAATCATCTCTTTCGTCGAAAGTTTTTCGATGGGTTCGTCGGGACGTTCCTGAAGCATGTTTGGTTCGATTGACTTAATGCGCCAGATACGGCCACGATCGCTGCCATCGAGCAAATCTTTGCGAGTCTTCAGTTCGTTTGGCATCCAGTCGGGATGCTCGATCACGGCACGATACATGTCGACCACGTACAATGAGCCATCGGGACCATTCGCAAGATTGACTGGTCGAAACCAGGTATCCGTACTCGCCAGGAATTCCTGGTTCTCATCAGCCGCGTGACTAGTGAACGTGGCACCCACTGGCGAAAGGACTTCGCGGTGAACGAGGTTTCCCGTTGGGTCGCAGGTAAAGGCATTGCCAAGGAATTCGGGCGGAAGTGCGTCACCGCGATAAAATTGTATTCCGCAAGCAGCCGTGAACTGATTGGCATGCAGTGTGCTTGTCGTCCAGGCCCGGCTGATGGGATACAGCCGCGAGTTTTCGGCAAACGGGGCAACATCCTGCACAGTCTTCTTGACAGCGAGAAACGGGTTGCGGCGAATGTAATGGTCTTCCAGAACGACATGCTGAACCGGATTGCGATTGGTGCAAATGAATCGGTTTCCGTAGTCATCGAAACAAAGACCGAATTGACCATTGCCTGACACAGCGCCTGCTTCACCAGTCAGCGGGTTGAATCGGAAATCAAATCCGGCCAGAGCGACAGGTTGTCCCTTCGCCTTCCATTCAGGTTTGGCGGCGACGATCGTTCCCCCACGCAGGCCGTTGGCGACGTAGATCCAGCCATCCGGACCGAACGTCGGATGATTGGCTCGCAGTTGTGAATTCTCCTGACTGAAGCCGGTGAACCATGTTTCTTTAATCTCAGCGTGACCATCACCGTCCCGATCCGCAAAGAAGGCGATTTCGCCCGCTAACGTGACGATGATGCCATCGCGCCAGGGGAGTACTCCTGTAGGGAACAGGATTTCGCTGACAAATACGGTGGCGGATTCAAACCGACCGTCCTGATTCTTGTCGAGAAGCCGCTTGATCTGTGAGCGGGGCTTTTCGCCGCTCCCCGGTTTTGGACCGTAGGGATAATCTCGCATTTCGACGACCCACATTACGCCGTCATTTCCGAAAGCGATGGCGACAGGATCGACGACTTCTGGTTCGGCGGCGGCAAGTTCGATCTTCAGGTCGGGCGATGCCAGCACGAAACTCTTGAATGCTTCGTCCGTTGACAAAGGACTCTTGACGACAGTCGCGGGCGCCGCATCCTGAGCGGCAACCATCGACAGAGGTACCGCCGTCAGGGTGGCCAGCATCCACAAACAACAGACCCGATTCACAAGTCGACTCCGATCGCAAGGAGATTAGAGGAGCGAGAATTCTCAATTCCTGTCCGTCAGCGGCTGTCCATTGTATTCTGATGACCCGCCTGTGACTGCTCAACATACGATAGACCGACCTCCGAAGGAATCCCATGGCCCGCGTCTCGCTGTTTATTGCCCGTTTCTGTTCCTCGGCCTGGCTGGGGGCTGCGACCCTGTTTGTGATCGTCGGAGTGTTGGAAGTGACACGTGGCGGACTGGATTCGCGAACGCGAGATATCCTTGTCGGGCTCCGTTTTCCGCCATTCTATCTGACCGGAGCGATTTTAGTGGGCCTCTCCTGGGCGGGGGCCTGTGCCGCAGAATTCCATCCAGAACTCCCGCAGCGGCGTCGGGCGTTCGCCATTCTCAGCCTGCTGACGGTCATGGCGTTGATGACGGTCGATTATTTCTGGATCTACACGCCGCTGGCAGCGATGGTGAATCCGCCCGGTCAGGCGCGCCCCGCAGAGTTTATCACATATCACGAAGCATCAAAAAATATCAATTTTGCTGGCCTGTTCTTTTCGCTGATTGCCGTGATCGCACTCAATTTTCCATCGCGGAAATCTGGCGAGTTTTCCCGTTGAGGCATTGCTAGAGACTCAGTTTTGTAATTTCTGTTTGCCGGGGCAATTGATGACTCCTACCCTCTTTTCTGTCAGTTATGCCGGATTTTGGGGACAACATCGGCTGGGATTGATCCCCTTTCTGGAAAAGGCCGCGGCCCTAGGATATCCCGCCGTCGAAATTGCGGCCAAGCGTCCCCATCTGTCCGTACTCGATTTTCCCGATCTCGAATCGGTTGCCGAGGTGAAGCAGGTCGCAGATCGATTGGGAATCGAGATCGCGACTCTGGCGGGCTACACCGATTTCACCGCCGGACAGAATGCTACGGAAGTTCCTTTCGTCGAAATGCAGATTCTGTACATCCGCCAGTTGGCCCAGTTGGCGCGCGGCTTGGGGGCATCGATCATCCGCGTCTTCAGCGGATATTTTACGGATCTGGCGAATCATCAGGCAGATTGGAACAAGTGCGTCGTGGCACTCCGGGAAGCGGCGACGGTGGCGGCGGATGCCGGAGTCATACTTGGCTTGCAGAATCATCATGATGTCGGAGTTTCGGCCGAGGGATTTGCGGAACTTCTGGACGATGTGAATCATCCGAATTTGAAAGCGATGTTTGACCCGTGGTCGATCGCACTTCACGGTGAGATCGATCTGTATGCTGCGGCCCGTCGCATGGCTCCGTTCATGGTTCAGACCACGCTGGCGGATTACATCAGAATCGATCGGTTTCAATATCAGCCCCCGCTGATCAACTATCAGCGGGTTGATCCACCTGCAGTCCGTGCCGTACCGCTGGGAGAAGGGTTCCTGAAGCTCGATGAATTCTTCGCTGGTTTGAAAGAGGGCGGCTTTGACGGCTATGTCGCCTACGAAATCTGCTCACCGATTCGAGGGGGAGGAAGTGAAGCCAATCTCGATGTTGTGTCGCGATCTGCGCTTGAAAAGATCAGAGCGTGGTGTACGTGATCAATGAGTCTGTCCAGCACGTTCTTCAGGTTGATCTCTTGAGTGACACAAGAACTCTACTCGCCCCAGCCGAGTACGTCGTCCGTCATTGCCTCCCAGTTGTTCGAGTCCAGTAATTCACAGCCTAACTCGCGGTGCGTTGCGATCAGAAAATCGCGTAGACGTCTGTCGATGCCCAGAAACACGACTTCGACAAATCCGGCTGTGTGGTAAATGACATGTTTTTTTGCGATGAAGCCGAGCCGCTTTTTATGGCCGGATTGCTCCCATCCTGGACGTTTTGTGAGGGCGATCAATTCGCCAGCCTCGTTGTGGTCTGCAAAGCGCGAGAATATTGAGGCAAAGTCACATTCAGGAATCGCGTCGCGCGGAGCGAATGTGGTTGGTTCAAACCGACCTGCCCAAATACTGGATTTGAAGCTCATCGGAATCTCCCTTGCAAAAAGACGGTGCGGCGTCCACGACGGCAGATTGAAAAAATTGTACAGTGAAAGACGGTCGGTTGGGTGATGAAATCCATCGCGAGTTGGGCTCAAACAAGGCTGAGTTGATGCAACGAGTGATTCTGGTTCGACATGGTGAATCGGCACTGAACGCTGCGAATGAGCATCAGAAAATTCTCTGCGGCCAATTCGATACGCCGTTGACCGACCGCGGACGAGATCAGGCTCGCAGTGCGGGAATGGCCTTGATGGGACGAAGGGATCTCAACATCACTCAGGCCATCAGTTCGACACTGGCCAGAACGCGTGAAACGCTCGATCTGATCCTCCAGCAAATGCCAGTCAGACCTGAAGTGCTGGCTCCGATGGCGGCGTTCAATGAGCGATCATTGGGGATCTTTGAGGGGAGGCTGGAAGAGGATGTCTTTCGCGAGTACCCGCATTATCAAAGCGATCCGCAGTTCTGTAAATTTCGGGAACACTTTGAGCAGAAGGCGCCTCAGGGCGAAAATCTGGAGGATGTCACACGTCGCGCCTGGACTGCATTTGAGTCTGTTCGGACTTGCGCTGCTGGTGATTTATTGATCGTTTCTCATTGCAATACGATCCGTTGTCTGATTGCCCGGGCACTGCGATTGTCTGAATTCGAGACCGTTCGACTGCGTATCCGGCATGCCACACCGATCGTCTTGGAGGGGGAACGTGATTTCCGGATCGACAGCGACTTTCCGCTTGGTTAGCGTCGTTTCGGGAGTTACATTTCCGCAAATTGGATATTGGTAGAAAGGAATAGGAAAAGTCTTGAATTTCGTAAATTCGAGCGCGATACTTTGGCGAACCGTCTCTATTCGTCGATGGTTTTGAGCGTTTACGTTGATTGAGCTTTTGGTGGTGATCGCGATTATTGCGGTCCTGATTGCACTGCTGTTACCAGCGGTTCAGCAGGCGCGAGAAGCAGCACGGCGAACGCAGTGTAAGAACAATCTCAAACAGATGGGACTGGCGCTGCACAACTATCACGACGCTTACAACATGTTTCCGCCAGGGGTAATTGCCAGTGGAAGTGGATGGGGAATGTCGTGGTATATGCGAATCCTGCCATATGTCGATCAAGCTCGTGTTTTTAACAAGCTGACATTCTCGGGAAGTAATTACGGTTGGGCTTACACCGGTATTGCCGAGGGGAATGCCAATGGTCAGGTGTTGAAAGGTGCAAGCCTGAATTTCACACTTTGCCCATCGAGCCCGCTGCCCACGACTGTAACTGCTGATATCACCGTTACGGACCCTCAATACTACGGAATTTCCGGAATCGTTGACGGCAACGGCGTTACAAATCAGGCGGGACGGACGACCCCGTGTTGTAGCTGCTGCGGTGGGCAGCAGTCGACTGGAACGCTCTCCAGTTCTGGCATGCTGGTGCCAACGGAAGGGATTAAATTGAGTGCAGTGACCGACGGAAGCAGCAACTCGGCAATCGTCGGCGAAGCATCCATGTTTATCTGGAATAACGGCGGGACGAGCAAGACTGTCCAGGTCAACGGAGCCCATGGGATCATGATGGGGACCTCCACTATGGCAACTGTCGCGGGGATGAATGGTGGAATGTTTGAACGTTGTTTCAACATCACCACCGTTCGCTATTCTCCGAATCAGGCGGTTCAGGACAGCAATCCGAGCTTTCCGGGCGTTGGTTTTAACTACGGAATCAACAATCTGCTGAAATCACATGTGTTCCGCGAAAAGAACCCGCTCGAATCGGCGGGTTCTTTTCATTGTGTGCCGTGCATGTTTCTTAACCTGACTTTATCCAGCCTGATGGAGGTGATGGATTAGCGAATCGCAAAGGCGGTTGCCGCGAGGCAGGACGACAAGCGACCGGAAATCCAGAAACTTCTGGCCTTTCCGGAAGAGGAGGGGTGAAGTCCCGGTGGCCTCACAGGAAGGGGCCGAACCGTCTGTGAACAACGGAATTTGTCAGGGTCGCTTCTGAGTGAACAGCCATTCCATGAACTTCGGGTCCGCATACGTGCGCGTCCACGAGTCATGATTGACCTCGGGGTATTCCGTATATTTGGGCATTCCCCCTGCCTTCTGAATGGCTTCGATCATGCGTCGCGAACGCTCTACCTTGACGACCGAGTCTTTGTCGCCATGGAAGGCCCAGATTGGCAACTTGGTGACTCGCCCAGCCAGGGCTTCGTCTGCTCCCCCGCAGATCGGGGCTGCGGCGGCAAACAGATCGGGTGTTCGAGTAACCAGGTCCCACGTTCCGAAGCCTCCCATGGAGAGACCGGTCACGTAGATTCGCTTTGAATCGACTCGAAGGCGGCTGCGCAGGAGTTCAATCAATTCGCGAGTCAGAGCGAGCGGAATCGATTCAGCAGGCTGCGTGTGCGCGTCGAGTGTCCAGTCGACCTCGACCCAGCGCTTTCCCTCGGGACATTGAGGTGCAATGACGAAACAGGGATACTTCTGACGGTTCTCCTCTTTCGAAAAATCCTTCATGCCGTGGACCAGTTGCTTGAGATTGTCGTCTCCGCGTTCACCGGCTCCATGCAGGAAAAGAACCAGCGGATATTCTTCGGTCCCGGTTGGCGAATAGTCCTTCGGGAACATCAACCGATACTTCAGTTGTTCGCCGGCCCGCGGTGAAAACACGCGTTCTTCGAAAAAGTCCTGTGACAAAGCCGTTGTCCAGTTCATGCAGGTCACAACGAGAAATAGAGTCGCGCCAATCAATAATCTCATGGAAAATCCAGTTCTGGGACAAGCGACACCGCGTACGACACCACCTGAGGATACGGAAAATCCAGTTCCAGAGCCATTCATTCCGCTGCCCGAATTGACTTGCAAGGCTTCGATAAATCCGTTCACCAACCTGTCAACGTCGGGGCACGGTTTCAAAACGTCGGTCGCAAGCGGCCGTTCGTCTTCGCCATGCCGACCTTGTTGACTTAAGACGCTGGTCGCGATGGATCGTTTGATGGGGCTCGTGAGGCAAAGTGTGGTGGCGGAAGCGTTGACGTCGGTGCCTGACCTTTAACGTCTGCACTGATTTCGGTGTCATCCGTCATCGCCCGCAATTCAACCTTTTCGGGGCCTGCTTGTCCGTCTGCAGGAAGCCAGGCGGTTACGTGGTTGGCTCCTGGAACGATTTCTGACTTGGGAGGTTCAAACAGATATCCGAGCGGGCCAGCCAGCAGTTGTGGCATCAGGACGATATCGGCGATCAGGGCGACTGCAATCATGGCTGCCATCAGCCACCCGAAGCGGCTGATCAGCAGCAGTTCCGCGGGAACCAGCACAAGTAGTCCCAGTGCGACAGCCAGGCTGGTCTGCCACATCGCAGGTCCACAATGGACCAGAGCGTTGATGATCGATTCACGCCGAGTCTGGCCTAGCCGCATCCCATTCTGGACCCAGGTCAGGTAATGCAGCGTTCCGTCAACGGCAATCCCCAGGGCGATTGAGGCAGTGATCATTGTTCCGACGTCAACTCGCTGTCCCATCCACGAAATTACACCGAAAACAACCGTGATCGGAATGATATTCGGAATCATCGCAACCAGTCCGGCCCAGAAGTTCTTGAGCATGTAAACGAACACACCCAGGATCAACACAAACGCCAGGCCAAAGCTGCTGATCAAGCTTTGCAGAACCGCTCGCTGTGTCTGCAGGAACAATGGCACTGTTCCCGTGATTCGATGAACGGAGCCAGGATGCATTTTCAGAACATCCTGCGAGATCGCGTTCACATCTGCCAGAACTTCCGCGAAATCGTTGTCAGTCATGATCGCGACCTGTGACGTGATCCGCCACAGTTCGTCTCCCGCCTGATTCAGTTGATGATCACCCTTGACTGCCAGGTCACTCCCCTTTTCGGTCGTGTTATAGAATGTCCGTGCTGCGGGGACTTCACCATCGCGAATCTTCTGCTGGATCAGGCTTGCACGCTTGAAGTACTTACTGCGAGTGAGGAATCCCGCATCTTCGGCCGGGGCCTCGCTGACGGGCAGAAAATCGGCAAGTGACAGTGACCCGGTGATCTCTGAGTTGGTTCGCAACCGTTCCTGAATCTGACGAATGACTTCCACTCGGTCCAGGAAAGTCGTGTCCTTCTGGGCTTGCACATCAAACCGGATGATCGTCTCCACCGGCATGATTCCGGCCAGATACGTTTCAATGAACCAATAATCCTGAGCGATCCGGGCCTTCTCGGGGAAGTAACGGATGACCTTGGTCTCGGTCCGGAAATGAGTCAGCCCGTAGCTGCATACGACAGAAATCGCGAGGACCACCATCGATTGCAGGACCGGCCAAGTCGTCAGTCCCCGTCCAAGCATCCGCCAGCCGGGATGATCGAGTTCGTGTTCTTCCGGCGGTTTTCCCTTCCAGACCTGCAATAGTGCTGGCAGGCAATACAGGATCACAACCAGCGACAGCATCGTTCCCGCCGCTGAATAGAGGCCAAAATCACGTACCGGAGTCAGCGAACTGGTGCAGAGTGACACCAGGCCGATCGCAGTCGTCAGGCTCGCCAGAAAACAGGGCATTCGCGAAGTTCGAACCGTTTCGGAGATCGCAGTCGCTTCGTTCTTGCAGGCGGCGTGCTTCCAGTAGTTTGCCACGTGAATCGCTCCTGACAGCGTCAGTACCATCAAAAGTGATGGCATGACGACCAGGACCATGTTCATCGTGCCGCCCGTGACTGGGACCAGGGCTGCCGACATCATCGTGGCATACATCGAAACCAGCAGCACGATTGTTGCCAGTCGAATGCTTCGTACGAGCAGATAGGCCAGGATCGAACTGATCAAAGCCGACGTAATGACGACCGAACGCCGATGGAACTGGGTCAACGGAAATGCCGGGTCCCACACCGCCTTGGCGACTTCGTGGTTCAGCTCTGTAGCGGATACCGTGCTGCCACCAAGTCGCAGAGCGTCGGCCGGAATCCCGACCGAAACAGCGACTTCGCGAATGACGTCAACTGTTTCATTCTTGTCTGCAGTTCCCGCTTCCGAAATGGCGAGTGCTATCGTGATGGGTGATCCCAGCACAAAGAAACACTGTTCGACGACTTTCTGAGTCCCGTCCTTTTCAGGAACGAACCCGGTCAGCCATTCGGCGATCTCTTGAGTCTGCTTGCTGCCTGGTCGAATTCCCTGCCAGATTACCTGCAGATCGTGGTCGACAGATTCGATTTCGATCAGTTTGCCAGCGGCATTCATCACGGCAGGCGCCGACGGATTCGGGGCGGTTTCCCCTTCTTCAGCTGGAGGTGGAGGAACCGCAACCTGTGTCCAGAAATCGGGAATCGGTTCGCTGAACTTCAGGTCGACGCCAAATTCGGCTTTCGCGGCGGAGGTCAATTCCTGTCGAGTCTGGCGGAGGCCAGACTTTCCAAATTCTGTCAGTTTTAACTTCAGCGATCCGGCTCCCAGGATCACCCCTTCCAAGCGTCGCATCGCTTCCCGCGGTTCAACACCGTTTTTCTGCATGACAGAGAGCAGTTTCCGCGGTTCGACAACACTCGAGACATGCGGGACGCCACCACGGCGAATGCCATCGGCGTCCAGTTTCCCTTCGAGCTTCTCCACGAATTTGCGAATCCGAGGGTCGTTTAGTGAACTGTTGTCCCAGGAAACGAAGATCCGTTCTTCCACAGGGAATTGCTCATTCGTCCATTTCAGAACCTTCAGTTCGGGATCATCGTTGGGGAGCCATTTTTCGACATCGTTTTCGAGTCGAATTTGACCAAGAGACCACCATGCGATGGGGAAGACGAAAACCATCGCCATCACCACCCACACAGACATCCCGTTGCCCCACGGGTCTTTACGATCGAAGAATTGAGTCATGCATCCCTTCCCGCCACATCACAAAGTGATGCCTGGAATCCATTCCGACGCTGCAAAAGTGACTGTCCCACTGGATCACCGGCCCAGGTGAATTGACGCAACTCCACGCTTCCTCCGTGGTTGCCACGTACAAACAGATCACGCGGGATTGTAGTCGTGAACCCCGATTTAACGGAAGACCGACCTGAAATGGGAAAAAACAGAGGAAAACTTCAGGATCTCGGACAGTTTCCGAGTCAATTCTGCAACGACTTCCAAAGACGCAACTCATTCTGCACAATAGAGGTGCGAGAAATGATTTGTGTGGCATTGTCACTCCCTCTCGCGACATCGCATTACCGATAGCGTCAAACATCCATGATCCAGTCTCAACTCCATTCGCTCCTCAAATCGTCTGTTGTTCGAGGACGAGTACTGACCGCGCCATCACAACTGGCGGGGTATGACGCGGACGGGTTGGGCTACAAGACGTTTCGGCCCGATGCTGTCGTGATTCCTGCCGATGCAGACGAACTGGTTCGAGTACTGCAAAGTGCGAAGCAACTCGGGGTACCAATCTGCATGCGTGGTGCCGGGACGTCGCTGTCAGGTGGGCCGGTAGCCGCTCAGGGGGGCGTGATTGTTCACACTTCGGCCCTGCGCAGCGTTCGGAAAATCTGTGCCGAAGGGTTCTGGTGCGAAGTCGAATCGGGAGTTGTCCTGAATAACCTGGACGAGATCCTGAAACCGCACGGAGTCTTTTATCCGCCGGATCCTTCGAGTGGCCCGGTCTGCACGCTGGGAGGCAACGTTGCGATGAACGCCGGGGGAGCTCATTGCTTCCGCTATGGTGTGACAAGCAATTATGTATTGGGTGTCGAAGCGGTCCTGCTGGACGGGAGCGTCCATCGATTCGGCGGGCCGGCAGGAGGCCGCGGGCCCTGGCGTGAGGATTGGAAGCGGTTCATGGTCGGGTCCGAAGGGACGCTGGGGGCCTTTACCCGTTTCTGGCTACGCGTGTTGCCACGCCCCGACAAAGTCTGGACGTTCCGCGCGACGTATGCCGATCTGCACACCGCCGAAAAAGCGATCCATGCTCTCGTGGCACATTCGTCCTTTCCGGTCGCGATCGAACTGATGGATCCGCGCTGCGTGGCGATGGTCGAAAACAGTCCGATGGCGGTGGGACTGCCGAAAGATTCGTTCATGCTGCTGACTGAGATTGACGGGCCACCCGAACTGGTTGATGCCCGCGTCGAAGCGGTGGCGGAAATTTTACGCTCGGCTGGCTCGAAAGATGTCGTCTTTAGCGACGACGAAGAACAGCGCAAGAAGCTCTGGAAAGCCCGTAAGGCAGCGGGGGGATTGATGGGCCAACTGAGCGCCGACTTCGTGGTCCAGGATGCCGTCATCCCCAAGCGCGCCTTGGCCGAATTGTTACAATTGGTCTACGACGAAGCGGATGCGGCAGGGGTCCGTGCGGTGAACGTCTTTCATGCAGGGGACGGTAACCTGCATCCTAATTTCCTGTTCGACTCTCGCAAACCGGGTGAGCTGGAAAAAATCGAGCTCATCGGTAAACGCCTGATGCAGCGCGTGGTCGATGTCGGTGGTACGTTGTCGGGTGAGCACGGGATTGGTAACGATAAAACCGCCTATATGCCGATGGTGTTTGGCGCGGAAATGACGCGGATTCAACTCTCGATTCCCGCCATCTTCAACCCAAAACATCAGCTCAACCCGCTCAAAGTCTTCGGGGATCGACGATTTGCCGTCGTGCATCCCTCCAATGGAATCT
>JBAWWJ010000084.1:0-29636 GCA_037146815.1 Planctomycetota bacterium | reverse complement strand
TGCGCGCCAATAATCGCTACAAATCCGCAACGGAACTCGCTTGTTTAAGGACTAACGCAGCTCGATTGTTGCTGTGATCGGTCGATGATCCGAACCGTTGGATTGACCGACCTTACACGACCGGACGTTCCAGGCATCGTCAGCCAGGATATGGTCGAGGCGCATCCAGGGCAGACCGGCAGGCCAGCAGTATTGGCGAGTGCAGGGGAACGAATATCCGTAGCCGGTTCCCGCGACATTGAAAGCATTCTGGTAGCCAAACCAGTGACGCTGGTACAGGCTGCTTTCGCAAGGCATGTTAAAATCGCCGACAAGAATCGTGGGAAGCGTCCCTCGATTCTCTTCAACAAAAGCGCGGACGGCTCCCGCCTCTTCGGCTCGCAGTTCCAGATAATGAGTCAGTCGGGTACTACCACGTTGTGTAATCGGTGAGGAAAGATCCAGTTCCCGCAGTCCGTGCCTGGGCGTCATCTGATGGACGTTAAAGAAACTGACCCTGGTCGTGGGGAGTTCCAGCTCACACTGCATGATCGCATCGCGATCAAAGGAATCGAAGTGACCGAGTTTCACCAGCGTCACGGGATAGCGTGAGGCGACAAAGTATTCCCCCTCGTGAACCGTGTGCCATTTCGTGAAGAACTTCGACAGCAGCTTGGATTGGCTACGGGCATCCTGAAAGGCCACGACATCGGGATTGAACTTGCCGATCTCGGTAATGACCGCATCGAAATCGGGGCGAAAGTCCTGAACGTTACAACTGACGACTCTTAAGACTGTGCCGGTGGATGGCGACGCAGCAGCCGGAGTCGAACCCATCCATTGGCCGACTGGCAATGCCAGTCCCATGATCGGGACTGCCACAACGGCTACAGAGATCAAATTGATGATGATTGATGACCGGTGCCACAGGCACGAAGCGAGCAGCAGGACAATTGCAGGCACCAGATAGGGAATGCGCGGCGCGTACGTCATTGCCGAACTGAACCACCAGTTTTCGGAGATGGCGAACAGTAACCAACTGATTGCCATCATCAAACCGAGATTCATCCATGACAGCCGCGATACCCAGCGCGCGGCGAATGATGGCGTGACGGGGCTGACAGTGGTGGAAGGCATGGCATACACACTCGCGGGAATCTCTTCAAACTCGTTGAGGATGTACGACAAAATTCGGTTCCCGGCAATCGCGGTTCTGGGAGAAACTGACAGTGCTGCGAAATCAGCAATGATACTTGTACATTTATTGTTGCCACGTCTTTGAGTCGTCGACGCTGCCGTGCGGCAATCCGTAATTTGTTGAGCAGTCCAGCAGCCGGATGCCGTTAAACGAGAACAGCTTGAGAAAGCGGTTCTTTGGCACCTCGTTCTGCCTGATGGACCAGTTGAGCCATTTCCCATGCTGAAACATAGTGGTATCGGAAGTTCGGTTGTGAAGCATGCAGTTCGGCCAGTCCCTGATGGAACTTCTGCATACGTTCACCGAGTAACATCTCCATGTTTGCGGTCTTGCAACCGTGAGTGTGCAATTTGACAAAACGCCAGTTTGGTCGTCCTTGGACCGTCACACCCGCCTTCAACCACAGTTTCAGTCGTTGCAGCGATGGGGGATGATTTCCCAGCAGGTCTCCATTTTCCACGCGTGGTAGCAAGCCCAGCTTGCGGCGCGACCAATCGAACAGAAGAGGTCCTTGGATCATCAGCAGACTGTCATCAGGCTGAGCCTTTCCGACGCTCGCCCTGATCCCATGATCGTGCGATTTGCACTGGCCGGGGATATCTGACGCGTAGTAGATGCTGTTGATCGTGCGTGTCTGGGTATCGCTGGGGGCCGATGGCATCGTGAAATCGGCGTAGCAGCCGGTCTTCAGCAGGATCGGAATCTCATGATCGACACCACACCACTGACGGTCGGGCCGAGAATTGCAGAGTGCCCAGTTGCCATGGATGAATCCATAAACAATTTCACCCGTCACCGGATCACGTCGCAAGACACCATGCTCATGGAACAAGGCATCGCGAAATGACGAGAGCTTCTCTTCCAATCCTTCCGGAGTGTCATCGGCGTGATGCAGGTGAATGTCGAACTCCCCGAATCCATCACGGCAAAGATCGGCCAGAGGATCAATGTACTCAGGTCGATATTGATCCTGTGGGAAGAAGAACGAATGACGCGGATTCCGACCGTCAACGTCACGAAACTCGCCAAACAGGCGCGGGTAATCCTCGCACCATTGATGGACCCGGCGTAACGCTTCGTCGCGACTGGGACTTCCCCATTCGGGTTCGTAGTGGTCACAGACTGCCAGAAAGACATCGACAGGTTCTTGATCGATCGCGACTTCCGGAACTGGATCTTTGGGGAACAGATACGCGGGAACCCACTGATCCAAGCCACGTTCGCGAACCGGGCCCCAGAATCGGGCAATCACAGACTTCACAGCCCGAACCAGCATGGCACCGCAAACGGCAATCGTTGTCACGACAATCACAGCAGCCCTCACGTCCGAAAAGATCGGTGTGTGTGTGTGTGTGGCACGCTGTGCCGCACAGATCCCCATGTGGAGAAAACTCCACATGAGACTCTACGCCGTCTTTTGCCACGTGACGCGATACTTCGCAAAGAGTGCATCCCAAAGTGCTGCCGCTGTCGTGAGGTTCAGCGTTACAAACATTAAAGGCGGACCAAACAGACGCGAGCCTCGACCGGACAACTGGTAACACCAGCCAATCCCAGCCGACACATAAAAGGCTCCCTGCACGATCAACAGCACGCGATAAGCAGGCAGATTCAGCAGGCAGAGATTCGCGATAAGCGCCAGCACCATCAGCAAGGGCGAGACCAGCCGAAGCAGTTTGTGTGAAACGTATTCGAACCAGAGAGGGTTTCGCCATGGCAGCGTCCATTCCGGGAACAGCCGTACCAGTTGAGCCACCCCGGCAATTGTCCGGCGTTTTCGGATCGATTCCTGCCGAGTGGACTTGGAAGGTTCATCAAAGACCAGAGCCGCAGGCTCGAACAGACACCGATAGCCCCTGGCTACCGCCTGCATGGGAATGGCAACATCGTCCAGAATCGTGGCTGGTGGAATTGGCTGAAACAGTTCCTTTCGGATTGCGTAACAAGCACCCGTCGCTCCGGGAACACCGCGTCCGCGGCTTTCCGAACGTCGAATGAATTTTTCGTAACGCCAGTAGAAACCGATTCCTGCTGCGGCCGTCGATTGCGAGGCATCACTCCGCAGAACGAGTTCCCCGGAGACAACTCCCACGGTCGGATCGTCAAAATGCGCCAGCAGGTTTTGAATACACTTCGGATCGAAGATCTGACGAGCATCCGCCAGTAAGACAATCTGAGCCTGACATTGTGGGACCAGATCATTCAGAACCGATGGCTTGCCGCATCGATCAGCAAACGCGAACAACTTGACTCGAGGATCACCCAGTTCGGCCAGGACGATAGCTGTGTTGTCGGTCGAACCATCTGATCCGATCAGGATCTCGCGGATTTGCGCAGCACCTTCTGATGCGAGCAGACTCTGGATTTTGCGAGGCAAGGTCCGAGCTTCGTTATGGGCCACGATGACAATCGACACATCGCGTTTTGATTGTTCAACGGCAGGCGCGACGTCAGATCGCTTTCCCCGAGAGCGGACCCAGACCAGTACGGGATACCCGGCGTAGATGTACGCCAGCACCGCGATGCAGGCCCAGAAAGCCAGTTGTAGTCCAATGATGGTTGTCATAACTCAGTTTCTGCGATGCAACTTCACGGTCAATCAGCGTTGAGTGACGAGACTGTTCAAGATTTCGGCAAGACGTTCGGTTTGAGATTCACGGCTAAATTCACGCAGTGCGTTTTCGTTCACGGACAATTCGTGCGTCGGAACATCTGCTGCCGAAATTTGGTGCTGCAGCCAGTCGCTGATCGCCGAAACCTGGCCCGGCGTGAAATGTCCCTGTGGAAAGAACTGCTGAACGATTTCCGCCGTTTCTCCTGCGGGAGAAATTGCCAGCATTTCTTTTCGAATTGCCAGGTATTCAAAGAGCTTGGCCGGGACGACTCGATCAGATCCAGGCACGTCACTCAGCAACAAACAGACGCCACTGGCGGAACGGAGCCACTGTAATGCTGTCGAATGCTCGCAGTAGTCGATCGAGACCAGCCGCGCAGCAGTGTTTTGAATTCTGTTCAGAACGGCAGACTGTTCAGCGGTCTTGCGTCCGACACAGACCAGTTCCAGATGTCGCGACAGATCAGGTCTGGCATTGTCGAGATGCTCGATCCCTCGCACGAGCGGTTCAATATCCGTCAGATTCCAGAGCGTCCCGGTATAGACCAGTCGAAACGTTCCGCGTTCTGGCTTCAAAACGTCACATCCGTTGTGCGAAGCGGCAGAATCCGGAAGCTGGTTAACGAAATCCTCTGCATCGAACCCGTTGTAGATACAGTGGGAAGCAGCCGTGTGTTTCAGAAGGTTCAGCTTTTCCGCGAGTGCTTCCGTGCTGCGCCGGGTGGTCGCGACGACGGCATCGGATGTTCGCAGCAGTTGCTGTTGCATGCGAGACTGTACGACACGCGAGATCCAGTCGCGCTGGGCATTTTCCAGGTACTTGCCGCTCAAATCCCATTCGTCGCGATAATCGAGAATCAGCGGCAGTCCAAATCGGCGTTTCAGAGCTGCCCCGATATAGAAACTGGAGTAAGCAGGCGCGGTCACAAGAATAGCATCGTGCTGCTGGTCGCGCAGTGCCGCAGCCCCCGCGCGAATGGCGTGGTAGTTCCATAAAACTTGAGGATCGGGCTGCAAAGCAAGTTTGATACATCGCCTGGCCACCCCCCTCACGGTCTCTTTCAATCGTCGCGCGATCCCCTTTCGAGCGGTGGATTCCGCCGCGATCAGGTTCTGTTTGACGCTGTAGTCGGGTTCCCAGGTGCGAGCTCGAACGACTTCGACATCGCGAGGCAGGTCTGCCAGCAGACTTTCATCTCGAACAGGAACGGACGGATTGAGTGTCGTTAGAACCGTTACATCCCATCCGAAGTTGCCGAGGTACTTGGCCCATTTGACCGGCCGTTGCACTCCGGCCCCTCCAACAGGCGGAAAATTGTAAGCCACCAGCAGTAAACGCTTCCTGCGCTGACTCGCGGGCGAAGTTTCAAGCTGTGGTGGTTCGAGTGTGGCAACGGTCATCGGAGCAAGCCTGATATAAAGTACTGGTGATGAAAGCACACCATTTGTAAGTGTAGTTCACGATTTGCCCGATCATCGCTTTGAGTGATGGCAATCGTTTGATTGGCGACGTTTCGGATCTGGCTTACGCGATCGCTTTTCGGCGCGTCAAAACTGACACCGTGACAGGCTGATATTTTTCAAACAAGCCCCGCCTGAACATTGTTTCAATCGCCGTTGCTGCCCACGGATGATTGTCGTGAAACAGCAGGACATCACCGTCAGCAGGCAGGAACATTGACGACCAAGCTCTCATTTCCTCAAAACTGGTCATCTTGTAGTCGCGTGGATCAGCACTCCACAGCGCCACCGTCTTCTGCTGACGCCATAGACGTGTCAGCTTCGTCCAGTTCAATTCCCCTTTAGGAGGTCGCATGGCGGTCGGAATCGTTCCCGTCAGCTCTTGCAGCAACGAATCTGTCCGTCGAGTTTCCTCAAGGAAATGTTGCGGTGATGTCTGTGACGGTTCGCTGTGTGACCAGGTATGATTCCCGAGCTCATGACCTTCTTTAACGATTCTTCGAATCAGATCTGGATGCTGTTCCGCATCTTTCCCAACAACAAAGAACGTCGCACAGACGTGCGTTGAGCGAAGCACATCCAGCAGTTGAGGAGTGTGAATCGGGTGTGGGCCATCATCGAATGTCAAAGCCAGTCTGGGCCGCTCGTGTGCCGCAGATCTTCCTCCGCGTGTCAGCAACCGTTGAGGCGGCAGGCACGCGGTCAGGAGTCGCTTCGAGAATTGTCGCAGGAAACTCATGATGTCATCCCATCTGGACCACCGGAGCGATTCCGGTGAGTCGGACCAGTGCACTACGCAATCATGGTGTTTGGCTGCGACGTAGTGCACAGGCCCGTTAACCATCCGGGCATGCCCGGTGGGGTCTGTACGAACGTGTTGGTTGTCAGCGTTTGGGGAGGACGAACTCTTCTCCTGTTCGCCCCAGTTCGCTCGCAAAAAAGTTTGTCGTGGGGAGTGCCAGATCCTCGCACCAGCGTGGGTCGCTCGTCGTGTCGTCTGCAATCGCCTCCACAGGCTGCGTCAGAGCGGTCGAAGCTGCTGGGAGCGAATTCTGAACACTCCGTGCGGATTCCACAGGTTGAGTTGTACGAGTCATTGACGGCTGGTCGTGTTGGCCAAAGCTGAACCATTTGGCTGAGACCTGAGTTCCACAAACGTTGTTAAGAACCTGTGTCAGTCGATTTGCGGCCGCTTTCAGAGCCAGGGGCTCGAAGTTGCGCGGCGCAAGATTGCTGCGTCGAACCGTCAGTTGCCATTCAATGGCGTCTGCCAGCGCGACGGGGCTAGCTACCGGGACCAACCGGTCGTAGCGGGAATCGGCGATTTCGCTCACTCCCCCCACATCCGATGCCACAAACGGAGTTCCACAGGCGATCGATTCCATGAGGACGTTGGGAACCCCTTCGGACAGACTCGGCAGGACCGTGAGATCCGCAGCGCGGTACCATTCCGCCAACTGGTTTTGTGTCTGCGGTCCTCGCATTTCCACGAATGCACTTAAACCCATTTGAGTGATCTGGCGTTGCAGATCCAGTTTCAGCGGGCCACCACCCAGCAGGTAACAACGGAACGGAAGTTGACGTGCGGCCAGTAATCGACAGGCTTGCAACAGGTGGCAGTGGCCCTTTACCGGGACCAGCCGGCCCACGGATACCAGGACCGTCTGGTTTTCGGGGATACCTAGTCCACGTCGCGAGATGGCTTTTTCGCCTGGAGCAAACACCGAACGATCCACTCCGCGACGGATGACTCGCAGTTTACGAGCATCAACGCCGTCGTTCACCAGTGTTCGCGCGATGTGTTCGCTCACCGCCACAACGGCATCAGCGTTATACATCACATCGAGAATCTTCTGCTGGCGACCTCCGCTTCGTCCCAACAACAAGACATCGCTTCCACCGACCATGACAACGGAAGGAACCCCGTGTTGATGTGCCAGTCGAACGGCAACTTCGCCATCGGGATGAGCCCAATACGAAAGCACGAGGTCCGGCTGAAATTCTTTCATCGTCTGATGAAATCGTTTCTGAACCGACCAGCGCATCCAGCGTCCGTACTGTGACCGTAAGACCTTCGGTGTGTAGTAATGGGTGACATATTCTGCAGGAACATTTGGAACCGCCGAGAACTGCGGATCGTTCAGTCCGTTCGGCAATCGGCCTTTCAGTTGTGCTCGCCATGCTTCGACGAACGACACAGGAGAGAGTACGCGAACGTCATGTTCCGCAGAGAGTCCAGCGATCATCGTACGGTTGAACGTTCCCAGTCCGGTCTGCACCGGATTGGGATACGCGTAAGAGTAAAACAGGATTTTCATGGCACTTCTCCGATACGAGATTGCGTCGACGATGATTGCTTTGATGTTGGCGAAGCTGTACTCGCTTCGTCGGTAGCAGGCATGGTTGAAGCGGTCGCGCCGGTCGATCGAACCCACTGGCGGGCTCGTGCTCCCAGGCCTGACTGCTTGATCAGGTTGCGGACAGTTGATCGAACTTTACGACACGCTTTTAAGTACGTGAGCGACCAGTTGGCGCGCCAGGTTGGCGGGACCAGCCAGACCGTTCCGCTGCGTGATTCACGATTGGCGAACTGCTGCTTGTACTCTGCATCCCCGCCACCGAAATCCAGCGACTTTGGCGAGTTGTGCCGAAGCAGGTCTTCGACGATCTGCTGCAACATCGTGCGGCCGGGCGAGAACTGGCCAAACTCAGCACAATAGGCGATTTCTTCGTAGCGGAAACAGCCGGTGTTCTGATTACAGATCGCGAAGGCGGCGGGTTTTCCTTCAATCCACCACAGATAGCTGCGCAGCATTCCGTGATGCGCCAGTACCGACATCTGGTGCAGTTCTGCATCGTCATTGCGAATCCGCAAACCGAACTGCCGCGACTGCCAGCTTTGGCGCGAAATCTCGTGTGCTGCCCGCAGGAAGTCGGGGATCTGTTCAATCTCGGTCACTCGTTCCAGTCGCGTCTCTCCGAACTTCTTCAAATTGCGACGAAACTTGCTCAGACTGCGACTGGAGAAGGTGCTCCAGTACTCTGCTTCGGTTGCCGGGAAATCGATGTAACGCCGCGGCTGAAAGTCATGGGTCGCAAAGACCTGGCACCCGTGAGCCACTCGGTCTTGTACTGTTTGAAACAATAACGATGTTTCATCCAGATCTTCGATGAGTAGAAAATCGGCCCCGACGTTGATGGCATGTCGCACGGCACATTGCAGCATCCGGTACTGCAGTTGCCATGAGCCATCTTTGCCTAGAAACCGCCCACCAGCCAATCGCAGACCTTGCAGAGACCATCCTGGACCGATTCCGCCTGCCTGTGATGTTCGAATTCTCTTGGGAACCAGAATACCAAACGCACTGGGGCCCTTATCGGTTCCTTCACGAATCAATACCGCATCCAGACGCGACACGGTTCGTCCTGTGGCAAGCTCGGACAGAACGAAGTCAGCGTGCTGAAGCGGACTTGCCTGCGGATCGTGGTCAAACGCCGCTCGCCAGTCCCAGTACACCTGAGACAGATGTTGTGACACCGCTTCGTCAATCGGTACCACAACTGGACCATTTGTCACGGGTGTGGATTCCGGCTTTCGTGGTGTGTCGAAAAGTTCACTCATCAGTCGACCTGTCATGCAGAGTCTCGGTGGCTGTCCACCAATATCGTTTTGATCAAACGGCGTGGACGACAACTTTCAACTTGCCGGCATTGGTCAACGGGATGTCGTCAACCATCTGCAGACGGATGTCGACCTGCGTTCCGGTACATTTGCGGACTTCACCCAACAGTTGTTCGCGTTCGGCGAGAGTCAGCCCGCCATCGACAACCAGCTTCAACGTGATCAATTCCAGTTTCTCCTGAACAATCTGGAACCGGCGGATTGCGGGAAATTCCTTGATCAGGTGCGGGAAGAATTCACCTGGAATCTTCCGTCCGTCGGGAGTTTCAAGCGTATCCAGTTGTCGGCCGACAACTTTTTTCAGTAATGGCAGACCACGTCCACAGGGACACATGTCAAACCCGGCGACAGCCCGATCACCGTTCACGTAACGGATGAACGGCATTCCGTAATTGAACAGATCCGTGATGACAACATTCCCTTCCTGACCATGTGGTGTGGGAGAGCCATCGTCGTTCAGGATCTCAACCAGCAGATTTTCTATGCTCAGATGCAGTCCGGTATGGTGTTCGCATTCCGCACCGATCAGCATGAACTCGCGCGAACCGTAGGTTTCGAAAATGGGTGCCCCGAAGACTTCTTCGATCACTTCGCGCTGGAAGTCGTGCAGCTTTTCTGCCCCGACAACGATCGCGTTCGGTCTTACGGGTTTCAGCGATTCTCGCTTCAGAAACCTGGCGAATTCATAAAGCGGGTTGGTATAAGCCACGATCACATCCGCCCGATAGCGATTCATCCGTTCGAAGTGCTGTCGCATCCGTTCCGGGGTGAATTCGAAGCAACTCAGGATCAGGTGCCGATCGAACCGGTGATGCAGGTCCATCTTCAGACGCTTCCAGCCCGGAACTTTTCCGACTGCAGTTCCCCAGATGTAGAGCTGCTTTGTTCCTGGAGCGGCTCCGGCCCAACCATACCCGCGATACGTCATGGCCGTGCGACGGTCATTGCTGCCGCTGTCGAGGTCGAACTGCAATGGCTCGCCGCTGGATCCACCGGTCGCCTTGGTCATCCGCTTGACTTCAGCCGTCGTTCGCATTTTCAAACGATGACGTCGAATCACATCGCGGGTCAACAACGGCCACGCCGAGAAGTCTGCGAGTGTTTTGACTTGAGAGACATCCAGCCCTCGGGCGTTCCAATCTTCGGTGTAATACGAACAAGTTTTGTACGCGTGCTGAAGCAGCCCTTGCAGTGATTCCAACTGCAGACCTTCCAGTCGTTCACGCGACCACCACTGGCTCTCTTCGGCATCATGCCAAAGAGACATCGTACGACGTCCCTTGACCACACCGTCAAACAACGGGAGCAGAAGATGTCGATAAAGTTGTCCGTACATGCTGCAACCTTCAAGCGTTGGTTTCGTTTATGACTTCGATATGCGAGAAACGTCTTTCAACAGTTGCCGATACAAGTCTTCGTAGTCCGAAACCATCCGTCGAACTTCGAAATGCTCTTCGACACGTCTTCGTCCCGCCTGGCCCATCGCTGGCCATTGGGTTTTCTCATGGCACATTGCCACCATTGCTGCAGCGAGTTTGTCTGGATCTGCTGGTGGTACCAGTCGACCAGTTTGCGGAGCATCGACAATCTCGGAATTTCCCCCAACACTTGTAGCGACGACCGGTAATCCGACAGCCATCGCTTCCAGAAGTGTTAACGAGATTCCTTCGGTCAGCGACGCGGTCACAAAGAAGCCCGCTTGAGACAGCAGTTCCGGCACGTCTTTTCGTTCACCGAGAAACTCGACGTGGGCACGCAACCCCAATTCGTCTGTCAGTTGTTCCAGTCGAGGTCGTTCAGGACCGTCACCCACAAGTTTCAATTTCAAGTCAGGAACTTCACGAACAGCAATCGCCATCGCCTGGAGCAGCGATGGGAAATCTTTTTCGGCGGAAAGGCGGGCGACGGAAATCGCAACCGGGGTTGTGATCGGTCCGGTGAACTGGAAGTCATCAATGTCGATTCCGTTCCAGATCCGAATCACCTTGCGAGGCTTCACGCCATCAGCATCGACGCATAGCCGAGCAGCATCGTCTGAGACTGCAATGATCCGGTCGACCAGATGACTGGCCCAGCGGAATTGTGTTCGCGATTTCCAACCGTGCCCGGCTCGTTGTCCGTGCCGCGTGTTGACAACTACAGGGACACCGGCAAGTCTCGCTGCAATGCTGGCGTACAGATGCGGATACGTATTATGCGTGTGGACCACATCGTACTGGCCGCGTCGAAACAACTGGACCATTTGTTTCAATTGCCCGAATCGTCCCGAGGGATTCAGGCGATGTACGGTACAGCCAGCGTCGCGGATGATCTCGGCAAATCGGCCCACTTCGGTCAGTGCCAGGAATTCAGGAGTACATCCTTCGTCATGGTGTCGGGCAATGTCGGCGAGCAGTCGTTCCAGCCCACCTGTTTTCAGTGTCAAACTGACATGACAGACGCGCAGCCGGCGGCAGCTGGCAGCAACTGTTGGCAGGACGTCGGTGGTGATTTCAGCGAGACTCATCTTGGAAATCACCCTTCTTCTTTGGGAGATTGAACTTTATCGGTCGTCAGTGGCCGAAGTGGGGCAAAGTTGGTGCTCAGCAGGTTCAGCCCGATTCGTTTAATGTTGCGGACTGCATTGATAGCGGCGTTCTTGATATTGCGACGTTGCCAGACGACCCAGGCCAACTCGGCCCGATTCGTGGTCAATCGGCGTTTGTGTTCAGATTCACCGGCGAGGAAGTCGACGGCGCTGTATCCACGACGTAGTGCTTCGGCGATGCACAGGTAATCGATGATTATCCCCGGACTCGCCTTCTCGATGGAAGCATTCCGTCCATACTGATAAATCAGGACTCGATGGAGATCGATCATGACGTGGCAATAACCGATGACCTGGCTGGACGATTTGACGCCAAAAATCGAGGTCATACCGAGTGGTACAGCTCGATGGAGTAATTCGAGATGGAAGTCGCAAAACCGCCGGCTGGAATAGACTCCGGGGAGGCCAACAGCGTTCCAGCGCGCCTGGTGCAACGTCACCATATGATGAAACATCTCTTCCGCACGCTGGGGAGTGTCGGCCCATTCCCCGGTCGGGTTTCCGAGTTGTCGAATCGACTTACGGATATTCGCTCGCGTGTGTGATCCGAGTAGCGAGATCGGCTCAACATCAGCTTCGCGTGCGACCGCGAGATCAAAGAATCGTGACGACTTTCGTTCGACCGATATCTGCGGATGGCGATCCAGCATCCATTGGATTGAAAGAGGGTCAAATCCATCCAGTCGAAACTCGTCGCAGTTCGTGTGTTCGCGGACCCAGTTCCAAAGCGAGCAACCAAAATCGACCTGATCGTCCGGGCGGGCGAGCAGGGAGTTATATTCGACAAAAACGGAATCGGGCTCCGGTTCCCCGGCCGTTCCGACGTGCCATGTCTTGAGCGAAATCGGACCCGTGTGCTGATCAACTCCCTGTGTCAGCACGGCAATCCCGCATGTTGTTCCCCCTCGAGATGCGATGGCGAATTGATGAGGGACAATGGTGCCGTAATGATTCAGCCAGATTTCTGTCCAGAGTGATGAACAGGTCAAGCGTGTGTTCGAGAGTTCGACTTCCAGCAGTCGCCATTCGGAAAGTGCGATGGCCCGTGACGATGCCGGGAGCATCCTCAGTTTTAATTTCTGAGTCTCCGCGCTTGTTCGGTGCATGGACAAGTGCGAACTTGTCACGAGCGTCGAAGTAGTCATCCAAACAGACCTTGTCTAAAGGCCTGGGGTCAGCCGGAATTCGCATTCGGTACCATCCGCGTACCACAAGAGATCTGCCATAGATTCCTGTGAACGCAGTAGTTCGAATACCAATACCGTGCGACTCCAGTTCGGCGCGTACACACTGTCCGCGCTGTCCGCCGTAAACATAGGTCATGCTTTGACGTTGCAAAGAAACAACCGCACCAGTGAATACGAAGACTGTTGCGGTGGTAGCGATTGTGCCGGCTACATGGGTTGCGACCGCGATTCTGATCGTTCGCGTTTCAGAAATCGCCAATGACCAGACCGTCACTCTTGTCGGATAGTCGCTGGTAGGCTCCTGATTCGCCTCCCGAACCCGGTTTCGAATCCACGTTCTCCGAGATGAAACGAACAACGCCATCACACATCAGAAAATGGGCTCCCCCGCCGTGACGGCTGGATGCTGAAGACCATGACTGGTTGATGCGTGACCGATGACTGGCATCAAACAGAGTGTCGTCTTCATGACCATTATCTGTCACTCCAACCCAGATCCCGGCGCCGCTGGCGAACCCTTTTTCGGCAACGGCAAAAGTGTTGGATGTTCCATCCGTAATGTGTGCGATTCGAACGGATGAATTGCGGGCAAAAATGCCATTGGATCTCATCGGAGCGGTGACGGCCCCCGGCCAGAAATCACTGGTTCCCAGAGGTCGTAGTCTCGGCGCCGCCAGGCGACCGTAATTGCCTGAATAGTTTGACGTCGCGTAATCCTTGCGGAGCGGGTTCACGTCTGGGGCCGGATCGATTGGACAGCGATAAGTTCGAATGGAGGTCGTGAAGATCTGCTTCGTGGTGGCTGGTGGGGGCGGTTCATTAAAATTGATGCGATTGTAAAGAGCAGCCTGCTCAACGTAGGGCAAAATGAATGCTTGCCACCCAAAACGGGGCCCTAATCCACATTCACCACTTTTCGACACCCAGCCGGGCGGGAAAACCTGAAAGGTGTCGTGGTAGTTGTGTAGCGCCAGCCCAAGCTGCTTAAGGTTGTTCTTACACTGTGCGCGTCGTTGATCCTGACGCGCCTGCTGGATCGCGGGCAAAAGTACCGCAATGGCAACGGCGGTCAGCCCAATCACCACCAGAACCTCGACAAACGTGAAACCGCGTTTCCTCATAATTTTCAGTCCGTGAGTTTGTAATTTGATGGCGAGTGTTGCGACTCATCGTGCGGTGGATCGTTTATTCACCGGCCGGCGACCGTAGTTCTATGGACCATCCATCCTGAGCGCGGGGAGTTCGATAAACCGCCAGTTGCCGCCAATCCGCTCCATCTGGACCACTTTGCTGGTCGCCCCGGGGACCAGTTTGGCCTGCCGCGTCAATTCCGTGGCAATGCGAGGCGAATCATCGAACAATCTCCAGTCATTGCCAACTTTCTGAAATTTGATCTCACGCTTGATGCTCGGTTCGCCGCCGAGGACCGAAAATGTTGCTTCTTTCCCGTCCTTGGAAATCTCGGGCTTGATGGTTGCCAGAATTTTCAAATCGGCAACGATGGACTTCGCCATTTCCGGCGTCTCTTTAAACTGCAACAACAGAGTCTGCCTGGAATCGGGCGTTTGAAGTCTCGCCAATTCTGATGCAGGAAAAACGCGATCAACAAACTCGGTGACATTTGGTTCTTCGAGCAGTTTGGTCGCTTCAGTGATCACACGTGAAAGATCGCTTCCCAGACCCGTCAGTTTCAGTTCGAATATTTCAGCGATATTGAGTTCACCAGGGATCTCATCGGGAATGGGCGACTTCGGGTCCATCTCGAGTGTCGCGATTCCACCCGACTTGTCAAACTTAGCAGTTTGCACCTGCAACGAGTTGAACAGAGCCAGCAGATACGCCTTCGTTTTCGGCTGACTGGCAAGCACGGTTGCAGCGCGATCGACCAGATCCTGTTGACGCAATTTCCGCAGCATTTCGACCGGACAGTACAATTCCAAAAATGTTCTAAAGTCTTTTTTCTCGATCAATTGAATCGCGAGTTTAATATCGCCCGGCAGGTCTGACTTGGCAGCAGTCAAGGACTTCGAGGAATTTGCCAACTGCCCCATCACGGGGTCCACGGGTTGCAATAAGAAAACCGCAGCGAAGACTGTCAGGGAGACGGCGGTCAGCAGACAAGCCTGCTTCCAGCCTGTAAGTGGTTTCATCATGAAGCTGCCTCGCGAAAGAGTCTGCGGCGTACTCAAACTCACTCAGAGGCTACCTATCATGTCTGACGTCCGCAACAGGTGGCAATTAATAATCATTCACGATGGGGTATCACATCAGAGTGTTCGCGATATACTGGGAACGTTTAGTTCGATTCCAATCCTGCATCAGTGGCTTGTCCCGTCGGCAATTTCTCAAAGCGCGAGGCAATCATGGCGTCATCATATCGTCCATTCGTCGTGTGTTGTCTGGCGGCGGTCAGCCTGACCGTGGTTGCGGACGCTGCGGATCCACCGCCAGCAAACGGCGCGAACAAACTCAGGGAGAACGAAGCTCGGACACCGGAAGTGATTCGCGCGTCGGGACGAGAGATCTTTCTGCGAGAATGGATTCCCAACGATCCCCGCAGCCATGGTGGTGACGGCCTTGGTCCGGTGTTCAATGAATCGTCCTGTGTCAGTTGTCACAATCAGGGCGGTGTCGGTGGTGGTGGCTCGGAAGCGAAGAATGTCAACGTGATCTCGGCCGTGCGAGTCGCGAATTCTCAGCCACGAAACGTTCTTCAGGCCGTTCCCGCGCCAGCAGATCCGCGGAACACATCGGCACGACCAAGGCCGGTTCCACAAGCCAGTCCCACACCTCAATCCGATACCAGTCGGGAAGACGACCAACGGACACAACTGCTGGCCGACCTGCGCAAGTTACATCCCGGCCTGGCAACGGCTCGCAGTGTCGTGCTGCATAACTCGGGTACCGATCCGAAGTATACCGCATGGCGGGATTGGGTCCTTGGCATCGATATGACCTCGATTGGACCGCCGTTCAACCGCGCACCATCAATGGCTCCAGCACCGAAATTGCCCGACGATGCCGGATTCTTTGCAAGGCTGATTGCCGAATCGCAGCACCAGGAGATGCTGGAAAAACTGCCGCCCGTTGAATTGCAGGCGGCCAGAGTTCGTGGACTGATGACCAGCGTGAGTTTGCTCACAATCCAGAATCAGAATCCGCAGGCCCGCAAAGACAACCTTGGTGTGGTCGCTGTTCTCGCCCAGCGGAATTCGACAGCACTGTTTGGAATCGGTTTGATTGATTCCATTTCTGACGCTGCCATCGAAGCCACCGCGGCGCGGACGATCACAGACTTCCCGGAAATCTCTGGCCGAGTGGCACGATTGAAAGATGGTCGCATCGGTCGTTTTGGGTGGAAGGCTCAAAAGGCCACGCTCTATGATTTCACAATGACAGCTTGCGCCGTCGAACTGGGACTACATGTTCCGGACCACCCTCAAGCGGGTGTTCCACTAAAGCCAGAATACGTTCCAGCTGGCTTCGATCTGAATCGGGAAGAATGCCGGGATCTTGTTCAATTCCTGAAAGAGCTGCCAGCACCCGTTCGGCGCGTGGAAGAATCTACGGTCATTTCAAACGAATTGAAGAAGGGTGAACAACTCTTCGCCAAAATTGGTTGTGCCGCTTGCCATACAGAGAAACTGGGTGACGTCGTTGGGATCTACAGTGATCTTCTGTTACATGACATGGGGCCTGAAACGGGCGATTCGGGAAGCTATGGCGTTTTTCAACCGCAGTCGTCGGGCAATGATTCGGAGGATCCGCTGGCAGGACTGTTAAATGAACCGGTTCTTGGGGGGAATGATCCGTTCGAGTCGCCAGTCGACGCATCGGCACGAACTCTGAAAGTCGAAGAACGTCTTCCGGAAAAGATGATCGGAGCGGGGCGTCAGGAGTGGCGAACACCGCCACTCTGGGGAGTTCGCGATTCTGCACCGTACATCCATGACGGACGCGCTGCCACCATTGAACAGGCGATCGCCGCCCATGGCGGCGAAGCCCAGTTGTCAGCCAATCGCTTCTTTCGGCTTCCGCCGCAGGAACAATCATTACTCGTGACATTCCTGCGAAGTCTGGTCGCGCCGGATGCGACAGCGAAATGAGCTCAACAGAGTGACCTGTGCCAGGAACTTCGCCTCCAATTGAGAAGTTGGCCAATAGAATGATGCCGCCGAGAAAATCTGGTCCAGACTTTCCCGACGGCATCAATACAGTTGTCCTGGTTCGTTAGTGTTGGGCTGATACGAGTCCTGGCCTACAGCCGAGGATTGCCGGGTTTGTGAGGTGCGTCCCAGCCGTTGGCCCCTTTGACCTTAACCTTCCGTGTGTAAACTCGATCACCACACGTGCAAACCAGCAGATCAAAATTCGGGCCGCCGAATGTCAGGTTCGACACCTTTCCGTTGGGAGTCGGAATGATACAATTCACGCGACCTGGTTGATCGCAGACCTGTAATCCCATTCGGGTCGCCACCCAGACCCGCCCATCGCGATCGGTACGAATGCCATCTGGACCAGAATCTTCGGCAGTATCGGGCTCATGCAGATGGAAGTACTTTTGCTTGTGAGCCAGCGAGCCGTCCGGCTGAATCTGGTAGCAGTAGACCCAGTGCGTCCTGCTATCAGCGACATACAGCAATGACTGATCGGGCGAACAGCACAGCCCGTTGGCGAACTTCAGTCCTTCGTCGACGATCTTCTTTTCTCCCTTGGGCGAGATGTACCAGACCTTGCTGTCTGGCGGAGCAAACGGGGCCGTGGCGAACAGGCTGCCATCGTGCCGAACGACCAGGTCATTCCCCTTGAATCCATCGGCAATGACGGTCGACTTCCCTTCGGCGTCCCAGGCCAGAACCTGTGAGGTTGCACCGGCATTTGCGTACAGTCGACCATCGGGTCCGAATGCCTGACCATCGCCACGCTGCGAATCCGCCAGAAATTCTGTCACTTTGCCATCGAGTCCCAGCTTATACGTCTTGCTGGCTCCAACATCGTTGTAGAAGACTTCGCCCTTGGCGTTCACTGACGGGCCTTCGGTGAACTTGTAGCCTTCACCGACAAGTTTCCAGTCTTCGCCGGGAATCAGGATGTCCTGGATCTGAGGAGATCCTTTGCCGACGCTGATTGGCTTCGGCCAATCCTTCCAAAGCCATCGCATGGCGTCGGGAAACAGCTCTGTCGCGTGCTGGTTGCTGTGTCCCCCTTCACCCCAGTTATGGGTTACTTCATATCCGGCGAACGCCAGAGATCGCTCCATTGCCAGGTTGGCAATCCACCAGTCACCACCGTAAATATTTTGATCCTTACTGCCGTCTTCCAGATAGATTCGTAGCGGCTTAGGCTCGTATTTGCGAATCAGAGTCGAGTAGTTCTGACCACCTCGCAGGCCAACGTAGGTTCCGATCGCGCTAAAGACGCGACGAAAAGAATCGGGGCGCTCCCAGGCGACCGTAAATGCACAAATGGCCCCACTGCTCGACCCGGCGATCGCTCGATCATTTCCATCTTTGGACAATCGAACCGCACGTCCGTCGGCGGTTGTTTTTGTTTCGACGAACGGCAGCAGTTCTTCCAGCAGGAACCTGGCATAGGCATCCCCCAGGCCATCGTACTCAAAGCTGCGGTTAAACCGTGGCAGCGCCTGATCAGATGTCGCTTTGACGACCCCCGGTGTAACAAACACGCCGATGGTGATCGGCATTTCCTTCGAGTGAATCAGCGCATCAAACACGGTGGGAGCGTTGAACTGCACTCCGTCCTGATTGACGTGCAGACAGGCAGGTTTGGCGGGGTCGTACTGGCGAGGCACATAGACCGTCACTTCGCGGGTGGTCCCTGGAAAGATCTTGCTTTGTTCAAACGTGAACTTGAATAGCTCTCCTTTTGGAGAAGGTTCTTGAGCAAACCCAGGATTCCCGGCCAACACAAACCCAACCATCGTCAACAGCAAGCGAGATCGCAACAAACTCAAGTCCACAGTGTTGATCCTTCAGGGTGTTTTTCGGCAGATGAATTGCAGGCAAGAGCCAGTCCGAAGACAGACTGTCGACTCGCGCCTTTCATGCAAGAACTGACGGGCGAGTCTATCGAGGACCATCGTGACTGGCAACGTGGTCTCGCTGCATCAATGCGGCTGGAATGCAGCCGCTAGCCACAAAAAGGTCTGACTTGCGGGTACCGTGGTTTTGACTTCACTTGCGTCCAATTCCCGTCACTTCCCAGATCTTCACGGTCTTATCGTCGCCGCCCGAGATCAATTGCTTGCCATCTGGAGTGAACCGGACGACTCGAACAATCCCTTCCTGATTCAGTTTCATGAGTTCTGTCCCGCAAGTGGCGTCCCAAATCCGGATTGTTCGATCACTCGATCCTGTTGCAATCAGTTTTCCATGGGGAGCGAACGCCACAGTTTCCAGTTTATTGCGGTGCCCTCGCAGGGTAAACAAATAGTCTCCGGATGCCGCTTCGTAGATCCGACCGGTTCCATCGCCGCTGGCGGTGGCGACATAAAGTCCGTCACGAGAAAACGTCGCTTGCTGAACCATACCGCCATGTCCGATCAGCTGCCGTACTTCCTTCCCAGTCTCAACGTTCCAGATCCGCACGGTCTGGTCGGCACTGGCACTCAACAGTTGTTTCCCATCCGGGGAGAATTCCACTGTAAAAGCATAGTCCTTATGACCGACAAACGTCTTGACTTCACGATTCGTCGTAGCATCCCAGAGTTTGATGTCGCGATCGAGTGAGGCCGTGGCGAAGGTCTTGCCGTTGGGTGCGAAGGCAATCCCATGAACCTTGGAACGGTGACCTCGTAGTTCTTTCACCTTTTCACCATTGGTGACATTGTAGAGTCGCAGGAAGTTATCGGTGAAGTTACCGACAACGATCTGGTCATTCGATGAGAAAGCCACGGCGGGCAATCCAAACTTGAACTCCGCTCCTTTCCATTTGCGAGTCTGCTTGGTGAGATCCCAGAGCTGCAGGTCTCCAGCAGCCCGATAGCCGCCAGTCCCAATCGCGAGCAGCTTGCCAGACTTGTCCAGGTCGAAAGAAAGGACGGGAAGTTCAATCTGAAGAGTGACCGCTTTCAGCGCGGTCACCGCCTCGGCCGTCTTAAGGACGGTTGGCTTTGTTTCAGCCGTGGTTGTCGTCGAAGCATTGGCAGGTGTACCCTTCTGCTGAGCTTTCCAGCGGCGATACGACTTGTCCACACTCCCCGCGATTATTTCATGACAATCTGGGGCAAATGCCACCGACGTAATGGCATCGGTCGGGCCCGTGAGCGTTGATCGTTCCTTCCCGTCGCTGGGATCAAACAGTTTAACATTTCCATCAAATGTTCCGCCGGCCAGAGTACGCCCCTGTGGCGAGAATGCGACACACCAGAACATCACTCCATCGGCACCCTTGGCAACGGCACGTTCAGTCCAGTCCGTTGTCTTCCAGAGTTTGATCGTGGAATCCTCACTGGCCGTGGCAACGGTGGTTCCATCCGGCGAGCAAGCGATGTCGCGGACAGCGGCTGTGTGGCCCTTGAGTGTCGTCACCTGCTGACGAGTCTCCACATTCCAGACGATGGCCGTTCGATCACTGCTTCCCGAAATCAGGTGCTTTCCATTCGGCAGAAATGCGACAGCACGGACTCCCGCTGTGTGACCGTTTAAGGTCGCGAGTTCCTTGCCGTCGAAACTCCATAACTTGACAGTCTTGTCGTAACTGGCCGATGCGAGCATTTTGCTATCGGGCGAAAAGGCAACAGCGAAGACCCAGTTTGCATGTCCGGAAAGTTGAGCGACCAGTTCACCACTTTCGACATTCCAGACCTTGATCAGCTTTTCGAAGCTGCCAGACGCGAGCAGTTTGCTGTCAGGACTGAAGGCGACACTTGCCGCGACATCTTCAAACGCAGCGATGTCACGATGGACCTTGCCATCGACCGCAGTACGCAGCGAGATACGTCCATCCTCGCGTGCGATGGCGAGCCATTTTCCGTCTCGCGAATATGCCAGCGCCTGAATTGCTTCTGATTCTGCTGCGTCTGACACAATCGCAGCAGCAGGCTTCTCGTTGCTGTTGCCTGGTTCTGGTTTCGCGACCGGAGTGATGCTGAGGTCCAGCGTCGCCAGTGATGACTTTTTTTCCACATCCCAGAGTTGGGCATTTCCTTCACGGCTGATGGAAATGACTTGTTTTCCGTCCGGCGACATAGTGACCAGTCGGGCACCGCTGTTCTCGCCTCCCAGATCAGCCAGTAGTTCCTTCTTGTCGCCATCCCAAAGTTTAAATTCCCGAGAATTGGCTGAAACCAATCGTTTGCCGTCGTTCGACATTGAAACCGAACTGATCCCCCGCTTGTGACTTTTCAATTCTGCGAGGGCACTCCCCGTCGCGACTTCCCAGACGCGAACTGCCGCATCCCAGCCGACGGATGCGATCTGCGTTGCTTTCGCATTAAACTGCGCCGCGTCGATCGCTTCTTTGTGCCCAGCCAAGGTCTGAATCACCTTGCCTGTGGTGGCATCCAACACAAGGATCTGAGTTTTTTCGCGAGTGGCGAAACCTGCCGCAAGCAATTTATTGTCGTCAGCAAACGCCACTGCCAGGATCTGCGTTAACTCGACTTCATGCGCTTTGACGAATCGCTTCCTGGCAACATTCCATTCACGGACAGACTTGTCGCTACTGCTCCCCAGGGCGAGGCGAGATCCGTCGGCTGACCATGCGAGACAATTCGTTCGCATCGCCGGTCCAGGACACGTCTGACGAACTTCGCCCGATGTTGTATCGATCAACGTGACACCAGGCTGAGGCCCATGCGGTCCGATCGCCAGTAATGAACCATCGGGTGAAAAAACGACTGCCGCGATCCGACTTGGTTGAGTGTACTTGCAACGGACCTTGGCTGCAGGGACATCCCAGACAACGATATCACCCTTCAGCTCATCATCATCGGGTTGTACGACGGTCGCGACCATTTTGCTGTCTGGCGAGAAGACCGCAAACCCCCACGGTGTTGAAGGGATCGCTGGTAGCGCTCGATTAGCACGGTCGGTTTGCGCAGGCGCTGCAGATACAAATTCAATCGGCTCGATAGTGGGCCCAGCCGGTTCAGCATCATCTGCAAAGGTCGAAGTGGAAATCAGGGATATCCACAACGAGGCCGCGAGAAACAGCAGCACGTTCATTAGGTAACCTCATTCGCAGAATCGACGATAATCGTCCAGACGGATCGTCTGATGATTATGTCTGTGAACGATTCGAACCGCCAGTGGCGAGACCGGAGTCCACGTATTCTCAGTTGACGCTGCCAGGCGAATGCGGTTAGATTCGACAGCCACAAATTCAACACCGAGGATCGATGATGTCGCAGTTTCGGATTGCAGTGATTGCCGGAGACGGAATCGGGCCTGAAGTGACGCAGGAAGCGATGCGTGCTGCGGATGCGGCCGTGGCGCGGTCGGGCTCTAGTATTGCCTGGACCGAGTTTCCGTGGGGAACTGATTATTTCTTTGCGCACGGACGAATGGCTCCGCCCGAGTTCCTCGACGAACTCGCCACGTTTGATGCGATGCTGCTGGGGGCTGTTGGCCACCCGAAAGTGCAGGACCATATCACGCTGAATGGACTTCTCTTGCCGATTCGGCGGCGGTTCGACCAGTGCGTCTGTTTGCGGCCCGCCTACTTGTATGACGGTGTCGAAAGTCCGCTGCGCAACAAGGCGCCGGGATCGATCGACATGCTCGTCTTCCGCGAAAACACGGAAGGGGAATATGCCAACGTGGGTGGACGCGTCTATCAAGGCTCAGACCACGACGTCGCCATCCAGACCTCGGTGTTCACGCGTCGCGGTTGCGAACGTATCATCCGTGCGGCCTTCGAAAAATCGGTCACTCGACCCAGACACCGAGTCGCATCCATTACCAAGAGCAATGCGCAGGGATACGGGATGGTGCTATGGGATGAAGTCTTCGCGGCCGTCGCTCAGGAATACCCGCAGATTGAAACCGAGTCCCTGCTGGTTGATCGCGCCGTCATGGAATTTGTGCGTCGTCCCGAAAGCTTCGATGTTGTCGTCGCTAGTAACCTGTTTGGCGACATTTTGACCGATCTGTCTGCCATCATCGTCGGAAGCATGGGCCTGGCTTCCAGCGCCAACATCGATCCTTCCGGAAAGCACCCCAGCCTGTTTGAACCTGTTCACGGTTCCGCCCCGGACATCACCGGCCTGGGAATCGCCAATCCATTAGCCGCCATTCTGTCAGCCGCGATGATGCTTGAGCATCTGGGAGATGCCCCGGCATCCCAGGCAATCCATCGTTCCGTCGCCGAACTCTTGAGATCTGGCGGCCCACGAACGCCAGATCTCGGTGGCAATTCAAAAACGGCCGATGTCGGAGCAGCGGTGAAAGAGTTGATTGCGTCTGTATGAGCGAGCCGTTCAATGAAGGGACGGCTCTTCGAGGTCAGATGATTGCTCGAATCGGTTCAACGTGTTCGACTCCGACCAGTTTCTGGTCCAGCCCGCCGTGGAAGTAGGCCAGTTTGTTGGGATCGAGTCCCATCTGGTGCAGTGCCGTTGCGTGCAGATACTTGACGTGGAAGGGTGATTCGACCGCGGCAGAACCGAGTTCGTCGGTTGTCCCGACGCTAGTGCCACCCTTGATCCCGCCCCCTGCCATCCACATCGTGAAACCGTAGGCGTTGTGGTCTCGTCCTGTTCCGGCTGCGTATTCCGCCGTGGGTTGTCGACCGAATTCACCACCCCAGACGACGAGAGTGTCCTTGAGCATGTCGCGCTGCTTCAGGTCTTTCAGCAGTGCTGCGATTGGCTGGTCTGTGTTTCCAGCGTGGTAATTGTGGTTCTTTTCCAGGTCGCCGTGAGCATCCCAGTTTGCATCGTTGTGGTTGCCGCCTGAATACAATTGAATGAACCGGACACCGCGTTCCACCAGTCGTCGAGCCAGCAGGCAGCGCTTGCCGAAGTCGAGAGTGCGAGGGTTATCGAGGCCGTAGAGCTTTTGAGTCGCCTCGGTTTCTTGAGACAAATCGACAGCCTCAGGAGCATGCTGCTGCATTTTGAAGGCGAGCTCATAGCTGTTGATCCGCGCTGCCAGATCGGTGTTCTCGGCACGGGCAGCCAGATGCTGCGTGTTCGCATCACGCAGGGCGTCAAGCAGTTCGCGCTGCATCGCGCGTGTGGTCCCATCGGGGGTATTCAGATCGATAATCGGTGCCCCTTTCGACCGGAAGATCGTTCCCTGATAGGTCGCGGGCATATAACCACTCGACCAGTTCTTCGCACCGCTGATCGGTCCGCCTGTCGGATCGAGCATCACAACGAAGCCAGGCAGATTTTCGTTGACGCTTCCCAGCCCGTAGTTGACCCAGGAACCAAGGCAGGGGCTACCCGACAGGATCTTGCCGGAATTCATCATCAGCATCGCGGAACCATGAATCGGCGAATCCGCAGTCATCGAGTGCAAAAAGGCGATGTCATCGACGCAGGTGGCCAGATGTGGGAACAGATCGCTGACCCATTTTCCTGACTTGCCATACTGTTTGAAGTTCCAGCGTGGTTCGACGATGCGGCCCTGGTTCTTATGCCCGCCTCGTCCGAACGTTTTGACCTCAACCGTCTGATTGTCGCGTCCCTTCATGGCAGGCTTATAGTCAAACGTATCAATGTGGCTGGGGCCACCATACATGAACAAGAATATGACGCTTTTCGCCTTGGGGGCAAAATGTGGCTGCTTGGGCGCAAGCGGATTCTGATGGGGCGATTCTTCGGCAGCGCTGGCATTGGCTCCGAAAAATCCATCGCGCTGCAGCAGTCCGGTCAGTGCCGTTCCGGCAAATCCACCCCCGGCCTGCCAGAGGAATTCACGGCGAGTACGGCCACAGAAGTTGGCTGGATTCATGATGTTCTCCGTTAATGAAAAGTGTCGTCGAGACACACTTATGTATTTGGTTGTGTTAGTTCAGGTGGACGACATGGCACGCTTCTGTCGCCTTCAAACACTCAATCGAGATACATGAATTCGTTCAGGTTGAGTGCCATCAGGCAGAACTGGTCCAAGGCCTGGTCGGCTGATTTTCCGTGCTTCTTCTGCATCGTCTCGATCAATGCAACACCGCGATCAACAAGTGCCGATTCCGGGTCCCGGCATAAAACCAGACGGAAGCCTTGGGTCACTTGCTGACGAACGTCATTTCCCGCTTCTTTCTTCAGTCGCTTCGCAAATTCCACCGCCTGATCATTCAGGAATTTACTGTTCAGCATCGCCAGGGCCTGCGTCGGCTGCGTCGTCACAAAGCGCGCCGCACAACTGCTGTCGGTATCTGCAAAATCGAAGTCCGACAGGATCGGAAGGACAAGCGATCGCTTCACGTGAACATAGATACTGCGACGCGACTGTTCTTCCGGAGATGACTTACCCCAACCAGAACCGGGGTTCGATTGGCTGGCTTTCACTTCGTCAGAGATCTCGGGATAGATTCCGGGACCGTACATCGTCGTATTCAAACGACCATCCACTGCCAGTACGGAATCACGGACTTCCTCGGCACTCAGGCGTCGCATGTCGAATCGCCACATCAGATTGTTGAGCGGATCTTTGACATGAGCCACCGGGTTGTTTTGTGCGGACATCCGGTAAGTACTCGACATCAGGATCAGCTTGTGAAGCGACTTGATCCGCCAGCCACCTTGAACAAATGTATTGGCGAGCCAGTCGAGTAATTCCGGATGCGTGGGGGCATCACCCAGCAAACCGAAATTATTGGGCGAACGGACGATCCCTCGTCCGAAGTGGTGCTGCCAGATCCGGTTTACCATCACGCGTGACGTCAGTCGATTTTCCGGCGAGGCGATCCAATTGGCGAGAACCAGTCGCCGTCCGGAGGTCTTCGCATCGGCAGGGCGATCCGGGATCGTTGCCTTGCCACCGCCAAGTGGCGACAGAAACGCGGGGATGACCTTTTCACCCTGCGACTGCGGATTGCCTCGCTTCAGGATGAAGGTGTCACCCGGCCTGGCTCCGGTCTCGGTCACGCACAGGGCGAAACTGGCGGGGGGCTTGAAGCGTTTCAGTTCTTCCAGTTCCGCGAGCAGTCTTGTATATTCCTTGTGGCGTTCTCCACCCAGGATCGTTGGTCCCTGCGTCTTCATCAGGGCCACGAAGTCACGACGTTTGCCTCGCACATCCGCCAGCTTGATGCCATCTTCTGTTACGGCAGAAAGGTATCGTTGTTCGAATCCAGGCCCCGACCATTTGACGATCAGTTCCTTGGCTCCGGTTGGCCCCTGAAAGTAATCGACGCGGATGGGAACTCGACCTTGTTTCAGCTTGGCCTTGGCGAGTTGTGGCTTACCCGTCCCATGAATCCCGTCGTAGACCAGCAGTTCCTTGCCATCGACGATCAGGCGTGATCCATCGTCAGAATCGACGATGAATGTGTACTCACCATCGACGGGGACTTTCAGCGTCCCGACGAAAACGAACCCGAACGAGAATTCTCGCGTTGCCGGCGAGATATCAAAGTACGGCCGTTCCAGCTTGGCGACAGTTTCTGGTTTAAGGGCATCAAAGTCAGGAAGCTTCTGCCATGAGTCGCGGTAGAAGCGGTACTCCAGGTCGTCCATATCCGGATGGTCAACACTCTGATCCTGTTTGGAAAACTTGTCGCGGAATTCCTTTTCGATGGCTGAGACTCTGGCTTGAGTGGTATCGAGCTTTTCGCGATGGTTTTTGACTGCGACATCGTGCTCAGCCCGTGCTCCCTCGTTTTCAAAAATGGCTCGTTCCACCTGGGGATTCGGATTTCCATTGGGAGTGACTCCCTGGAAGAACGCCAGCATGCTGTAGTAATCGGCCTGCGTGATCGGATCAATTTTATGATCATGGCAGCGGGCACAATTGACGGTCAGTCCCAGGAATGCCTGGCTGGTGGTGGTGATGATGTCGTCGAATCCATCATAGAGTGCCAGCAGTCGATCAGCGGGCTCATCATCCCAGAGACCCAGGCGATAGAAGCCCGTCGCGATGATTCCGTCAGCCGTTGCGTCGGGCAATTCGTCTCCAGCGAGTTGTTCACGGACGAACTGGTCATACGGTTTGTCCGAGTTGAAAGCCCGAATAACATAGTCACGATAACGCCATGCATTCGGCTTCATCCCATCACGTTCGAAGCTGTTCGTTTCGGCATAGCGAACGACATCCAGCCAGTGACGAGCCCATTGTTCGCCGTATCGTTCGGATTTCAACAGACGATCAATTACCTTTTCGTAGGCGTTCGAGGAGTTGTCGGCGAGGAAGTCCGCTACCTCTGCAGGCGTTGGAGGAAGGCCAGTCAGGTCATAGGTGACTCGACGCAGCAACGCGGTTTTGCCAACAGGCGATGCTGGAGTCAATCCGCTGGTTTCGAGTTTGTTCAGCACGAAGTTATCAATGGGGTTCGTGATCCATTTCGCGTTCTTGACGTCAGGAACTTTCGATACTGCCGGGGCGGTGAACGCCCAGTGTTCCTTCCAGTCTGCACCTTGTTGAATCCAGCGGGTGAGGAGTTCTGTTTGGGTTTCGGTCAATCGGGGACCTTCCGGAGGCATTTGCTCGCCGGAGTCTGTCGACAGGATGCGTCGCAGCAGTTCGCTATGTTCGCTGTCTTTAGCGACGACCGCACGCTTGCCTGATTCCAATTTGCCGAAGACAAGGTCCCGCTGATTCAGTCGCAAGCCCCCTTCGGCCTTATCAGGGCCGTGACAGGCATAACACCGTTTGGCCAGGATCGGCTGGATCTGACGTCCAAAATCGATCGGCTCGTTCGTCTGTCCCATGGCGCAGGGAGCAGTCAGTAAAACGATCAGGCAACTGGCAACTCGTATCATTGTTGTCGTTCTCTGTTGGGAATGACGATAATCGACCAGAATCTGGGGGTACCGCTTCTTGACTTACTTTTCAGGTTCGATCAATCGGCCGGAACTCGCTAGCCTCCGGTTTTAACCGTGGGCTGGTGCCCTGTGGCTGATGGAGCCAATCCGAATTGTCAGTTGTAACGCAGTACTTGTGCGACCCCACGTCCCATTCTACGTGATTTGGCAGACATCGCCATGAGCCGATCCGACCAACACCTCTCTGAAACCGACATTCGACCGGAGAATGCCGAGACGGTGATGGTTCGTGCCGATGCTACCGATTTGCGGGCCTGGCTGGCAAATGCCCCCGTTTGTCCCGGCCTGACGCATCATCAAATCCGACATCTGGGGGTGGCCACGATGCCATCTCCGTTCGAAATTGTCCGGAATAAACTGGGGGGAAGTTATTTCCTGGCCTGTTTCGGCGGTGAAGGGCGAGTGCTGGTCGATGGCCGATGGACTCGGTGTTCGCCGGGACAAGCAGTTCTGCTGCCACCTGGGACTCTGCAGGCGTTTCAGACGACACCGGACAGAACGTGGGATTTTTGCTGGGTCCGTTATCAGGAGCGTTCTGGGCAGCTTCCACTGGCAACTGCCAGAACGCCAATTGTGGCGATGTACGATGCCGAACCGCTGCGACTGGCGATTCTGGGCCTGCACCGGGAATGCAGTACGTCGAACGTCCCTGCGGCGGTCAGCCACTGGGTTGATCTAGTCCATCATTACGTTTTGCAATTCGCAGTGCCCGTCCGCCACGATCCGCGGCTCTGGCAATTGTGGGAAAAAGTGTCCGCCTCGCCGGGCGAACCCTGGTCGATCGCCGAAATGGCAGTATCCATTCATCTCAGCGAAAAGCAGTTGCAACGGTTATGCCTGAAGGAACTGGGCCGCAGCCCTCGCCAGCAACTGATCTGGCTGCGAATGAGCCGTGCGGCAGAGTTGCTGGTACAGGAAGGATTGAAAATCGAATCGATTGCGACTCAGGTGGGATACCAGAACCCGTTCGTTTTTTCGACGACTTTTAAACGCGTTATGGGCTGGTCCCCGTCAGCATATCCCGGGCGTCGACGTGATTCTGGACTTTCGTAGCCGACAACCGATCACGTACAGAGGCGTTCTTCAAACAACGCCGTGCGATACATCGTGCGGACGGTGCGGAAGCCAATACTCAGATACAGATCGACCGCAGGTCGATTGCCAGCCGTCACTTCCAGAATGACCCGACGACGGCCCGCCAGAGCGAAACCGGCCAGCGACTTCAACACCAGGGCTCGCCCCAGTCCCAGCCCCCGATGTTCTGGAACAACGCCGACATTTTGAATCGATCCAGTGCTGTCTGTTGTCCCCAATCCCTGGATTGTCCCGCAATCTTCGGGGATTTCTGACTCGCCCCGATGGCTGATCAACCAGGTCGTGGGGCCTAAGAAGCTGTCGTGCTGAGTGATTTCATGCATCAATCGGACACAGCCGAAATACTCACCCAGACTCGGAAAGACGTCGGAATCCATTTCGTCGCGAAAACTGCGATGTTTGGCGAGGGCATGTCGTTCGATGTCAGATTCGTCCCATTCCGCCCAGACATAACCATCAGGCAGTACGGCGGACGGCACTGGCGTCGTGGCCAGGTCGAATTCCATCCGGTAGCGTTTGAAGTACTGCAGGCGAGTGGTCATGGTCGACAATTGTAAACCCTGGAATCCCACCGTCAAATCGATTCATCCGTGATTGGCCGGATTTGTATGCAGCGTCCCCGGGAATGACGGGGCGTGTGCTTGAGGCCTGAAGGGTCGGCCCTTCAGGCCAACGGGCCGGCCATTCCATCTGATTTTCATGTGAGACGAGAATCATGGCATGGTGGTTGGTGTGCTGTGATCTCGTGACGCACGTTGACTGGATTGCCGATCATCGCGACTCTTTTTGTGGATTCGTCGTTTACCTACTGAAAAATGGGTCGGATTTCCATTCTCGAACGATCGGCCCGTTGGTGTCAGGCCAATGGGACTGATTTCGGGGA